>JAFGWF010000181.1 GCA_016937295.1 Bacteroidales bacterium | reverse complement strand
GAAATTATGACACCGTAGTGGTGAGTTTGCCGCCGGGACCAGTGATTACAACTTCCAAGGATACCGTTTTATGTGCCAACCAACCATTAACATTGTGGGCTTCGGGAGCAGATTCCGTGGTCTGGTCAAGCGGACAAGCGGGGGATTCGATAACTATAAATCCAACAACATCAGGTAACTATATTTTAGCCGGTTATAACCTTTACGGCTGTGCAACCTTCGATACCATTTCTGTAATCGTCATGCCTTTACCAAACCCGAGTTTCCCTTACGATTCTTTAGTTTTGAATTATCCCGACAGTATCCTATTGAGTCCGGGCAGTTTTGATAACTATCTGTGGTCCACCGGCGACACAACGCCCTCTGTCCTTTTTCATGGAGGAATGGTTGCAACAATCTCCGTAATTGTGACCGATAGTAACGGGTGTAGTGCAAGCGATAGCATTACATTCCTCGTTGAATCCATTGATGATGTCAAGCTTCAAATTGGAGTAAAAATATTCCCGAATCCGGCCACTGATTTTCTCCATATCCAAATGGATCGACTAGTTGATATTCAGAGAATTGAGATGATGGATATGGAAGGCAGAATGGTTTTGCAACGAACCTATAATGCTGCATTACAACAAATAAAACTACAGCTTCCAAACCTCAACAAAGGAGTTTATATCCTTCGACTCATTGGTTCAAAAGGAGTAATTGATTTAAAGGTTATGGTGGAGTAAAGGAGGTTTAATTATCTGGTAATCAATAATTTTTGACTTGAAGAAATATTATTTTCCACCCAGATTATTTGGTAAAGCCCTGATGACCACTCAGAAGTATTGATTGAGATATTTTGTGAGTTTGGTTCGAGAAATTTTTCGAACACTTTACTACCATAAGAATCAATAACTAATAATGTAGCATTCTTTCCGGTGAACTTATCTATTTTTACTTCAACCCGATTATAAGCAGGATTTGGGCTAATAGAAAATCTATTATTTTTATTTGAAACATCCTCAATATCAGTGTTTCCCACAGTAATTATTATAGTGTCTCTCCCATAACAAAAATTATAATCTATTACTGCAACCGGAAAAGGATGAACACCATAACCAAGGTCTGAACCATGCACAGTAAAAGTGGAATTCCCTGATAATCCGTTCCATTCGTAACCGATATATCCCGAACCTGCATCTAAAAGTATAGACTCTGTGATTCCTATGAGAGTGTCATTGCCAATAAAAAGCTGAGGTGCAGGATAAAAATCGATAGTAGCAGATGCGGAGGTACTATTATTCGAAGCGTCAGTAACTGTAACGCTATAAATTCCATGAGGAATATTAGTAATTGAAGCATTTGTTGAACCATTACTCCATAAATAACTATATGGAGGATTACCCCCGATAGGTTGGGCAGTTGCAGTTCCTGTTGCAGAATTTTCACAAATTTTCGGAGTTACCGAAATACTGGTTGAAAATGCTACCGTTATTGAATAAACAAAAATTTCGCCTCTCTCGCCATTATAATATGTTGCGCCTGCTGCTACTTCCATAGTTCCATCATTATCAATATCACCAATATGACAAACACTTCTTCCAAAACGAACATCATTAGTAATTAGAGGGATATCAGTATAAGTAACCTTCTTTAACACATTAGAATTTAAGTTAGAATCCAGCCCCAAGAAATACACTGCACCACCATTAGCATGTGAAGAAGCACCAACCATTAAATCATTATGTCCATTACCATCCAAATCTGCTGTGGTTCGCATATCTGTTCCAAATTGAGCATTTACCGGAATAGAATTAATTGGCATTCCCCCATTTCCATTACTAATCTTGTTAAAACCTTTTACAGACCCATTACTATTCAATTTAATCAGATAAACAGCACCGCAATTTGCTCCTCCATCATCATCATAATATGCACCAACTGCAATATCCGGAACTCCATCATTATCAATATCATTAATTCCGCAGACAATACTTCCAAAATAATCATAATCATCTATCGGTGCATTAAAGTTTGGAACTCCATCATATATTTTATAATGCGATTTCACAGTTCCATTTTCATAAAGTAGTAATACCCAAACTGCACCTTTATTTGTGCCACCGCCGTTATCATGATAATTCTCAACAACAATATCCATTACATTATCTCCATCAATATCACCGACACAATCGACTCCATTACCAAAATGTTTGCCTGAAGCCAGAGGCAATCCTCCGTTCAAATAACCTGATAAGGCGCTAATTTTTTTACAAAGCTTCACAGTTCCATTAGTATTCATATATAAAATCCAAACAGCACCTGTATTAAACCCCCCATCGCTATCACCTTCGCCACCCACTACAATATCTTCAATGCCATCGCCATCAAGATCACCTAAACCAGCAACACCAGTCCCAAAACATGCACTATTTTGCAATGCGCAACCAAGATTACCACTCGTATGAGAAATCTTAGCATGGCTCTTTACTGTCTTATTTGTATCCATAAAAAGGATATAAACAGCTCCTCTATCTGTTCCTCCATCATCGTCTCGATGCGCTCCAACTGCAATATCCATTATTCCATCATCGTTTAAATCTCCAATAGAATCCATAGAAGCTCCAAAACGGTCGTTATAATCCAAAGTCACATTGAATCCCCCAACTTGAGCAGTTATTTGCTGATAGGATGTTACAGTTCCTATTTGGGAAAAAGCAACATTAACCGTAAGCAGTAATATTGCAAAACTTATGTACATTTTTATTTTCAATACCATGACAATTGTTTTAATATTTTGAACGTCAAATTTATAGAATTTTGAATAACAAAATAAAACTATTGCATTTTTTAAATTGTTATAGCTTGGTTTAGAGTATTAATAAGTAATTTTGCCGCCATGACAGAACTCCATCAAATTCATATTTAAATGAATAAAAGCAAAGGAAACATATTACTGCTGACTATAGGTAATAAAACCCATCCAAGCTCAAGAATTCGAGCCTTACAGTTCATACCTTCATTTCAAGAAATCGGTTTTAAAGTCACTTGGATTCCTAGAGTTCCAATTAAAAACACTTTTTTATCAACGTTTCTATTTCCTTTGAGCAAAAGACTTTTGTTTTTAAAAATGATTTGGCATGTTTGTTTTAAAGACTATTCTGTTATTTTTATTCAAAAAATATTTATTCCTAAATGGTTGCTCAAATTCGCTAAGGGAAGGAAAATCAAACTGATTTATGATTTTGATGATGCTGTCTATATCAACTCAAAAGACCTAAAAGCAAAGAAAAAAACGATACTGCACATAATTAACGCGGATTTCGTTGTTGTTGCCAGTCCAATACTCCAAGAATTCGCTGAAAATTATAAAACAAATATAATTCAAGCTCCGTCGGCAGTGAATACAAAAGTTATCCATCCAAAAATATCTCAAACCACCAAAGAAGATTTTATAGTTGGCTGGATAGGTTCTTTCTGGACAACAAAATACATAGCAATCCTTGAAAATGTCTTGAAAAAGCTTTCTAAAAAATACACTATTAGTTTATTAATGATTGGTGCTGATCAAAATTACAAACCAGATGGATTAAATTTCAAGCACTATAATTGGGAATTAGAAAAAGAGGGGTTCTATCTTCAACAATTTGACGTTGGCGTGATGCCATTAACGATTGATCAATATTCTGAGGGGAAAGGTGGTTACAAATTAATTCAATATATGGCAAGTGGAATACCTTCAATCGCTTCTCCAGTAGGTATAAATAACCAAATTATCGACCATGGACAAAATGGATTTCTTGCTGAAACAGATGATGATTGGTTTAAATACTTAGAAATGTTAATTTCCAACAAAGAACTATCCACATCTATGGGGAAAAAAGCCCGAGAAAAATGCGAAAAATATTACAGTATTGAGTATAGTTTTTCTAAAATATCACAAGCCTTAATCTAAGCTATAGGTCTTACATAAAATGAAATTTTTGGTTCAGATTTATTTATAACTTCGCAATCGGTTTAACCCCCAACCCTTTATATGCAACAGTCGAGAATTCTTTTTATTTATCCCGGATATCGGTCAACTTTTATTGCTAAGGACATCAAGATTTTGCAGCAATATTTTGGCGTTGATGAATATTCTTTCAATGCGCAAAATAAAAAACTTCTCGCCTTTGAACTCCTCAAACAACTACTTTTCCTGCTTCTTCACCTCCGCCGTTATCAAATCTTTATGATAAAATTTGCCGGATATTGGTCCTTTTTTCCGGCTCTTATTACCCGTATTTCAAATAAAAAAACGGTCATCATCACCGGAGGTACCGACTGTGTCAGCTTTCCCGCCTTTGGTTATGGCAATTTCCAAAACAAAAGCTTAGCAGCTTTCACCTCATTTTCGTTTCGCCACGCAAACCACATCGTTGCATTGCATGAATCCATGATTTTTCAAGAATATAATTACGACCCAAAATTTGGTAAAACTCAGGGAATCAAAGCTTTTATACCGGACTTAAAAACACCTTACAATATAATTTCCAACGGTTACAATCCAAATTATTGGAAACAAACTGAGGAAAAAATTCCCAATACCTTTATAACTGTTGCCGGTGGTATCCATACCGAAAAACGCAGAATTTTAAAAGGAATCGACTTAATTTTAGAAGTTGCACCGTGGTTTCCTAACTGTAAATTTATTTTAGTTGGTGCAAGTCCTTCGGATCTCCCTGAAGTTCCTATAAATGTGGAACTTATTGGTTTTCAGGACACAGATCAACTTATCGGACACTATTCGCGAGCGACTTACTATCTTCAGCTATCGGTTTCGGAGGGATTCCCGAATGCACTTTGTGAAGCTATGCTATGCAACTGTGTTCCAATAGTTTCGGAGGTGGCGTCTATGCCGTATATCGTAGGAGAAACCGGTTTCGTTTTGAAAAACCGAAATGCCACAACCCTGAAAAACGTAATCGAACAAGCATTAAATGCTGATAGTCATTCGCTTGGAAAATCAGCTCGAAACCGAATTGCGGAAAATTTCTCGGAAGAGAAACGGGGTATCGAGATGAAAAAACTAATTAGTGGTTTAATTAACTAACTCTTCACCCGATACACTTCCAAAATATCCGTTAAGGCTTGCAATTTTTTGAGAAGGTTTTGGAGTTGTTCCTTTTCTTTGATTCCCACTTCTATTTTCCCCTGAAAAACAGTCCCTTTGGAAGTTAGATTTACTTTTAAAAGATTGGCATGGGAACTCACCAACTTAGTTATTTCCGCCAATACTCCTGCCCTATCGTTACCGCGAAGAAAAATTTGTGCTCTAAAATCGAGGTTATCTTCACTTGAGGATTTCCACTGGGCGGGCAAAATGCGGTAGGGAAATCGCTCAAACATTGAAGTGGCATTGGAACAATCGAACCTATGAATGCTGATTCCTTTTGAAACCGTAACAAATCCAAAAATTTTGTCACCAGGCACAGGATTACAACATCCTGAAAGTTTGTAGTTTACGCGGTCAATGTCGTCAACTATCAATGCGTCCGACTTATTGGCACGAATAGTTTTCTCTGCCGAACTTTCCTTCTCGGTCGATTTTTCATCCTGCGAAGCCGGATTGATTAATTTCTTGATTATCGCAGGGTCGATTTTCCCACGGTAAATATCCACATAAATATCTCCTGCCTGCTTAACCTTGAAATGATGAACCAATAAGTCGATTACTTCCTGTGAAAAATCCATCTTCCAATTCCGCAACCTCCTCATCAACAATTCTTTACCATCTTCCATTTCCTGCTTGCGCCTCTCATCCAAGACTCTACGAATATGCGCTTTGGCTTTATTAGAAGTAACAAAATTCAACCAATCCATTGCCGGTTTTTGAGTCTTGGAAGTGAAAATTTCGACTCTATCACCATTCGTCAACTGATGTTTGATTGGCCGTACCTTTCCGTTCACTTTTGCCCCCGAACAACGAATGCCAACTTCGCTGTGAATGGCAAAAGCAAAGTCGAGAACCGTGGCTCCCTGCCTCAATTTCTTCAACTCTCCGGTAGGCGTAAAAACATATAAGTCCTTCAAAATTCGATCATTGAGGCTTGCCCCTTCCATGGTTTCCTTGCGCTCGATTGCCTGGCGAATCCGAAGCATAAAATCATTAACCGCCGAATCGGACCTTCCGCCTTTATACCGCCAATGCGCAGCCATGCCATTTTCGGCTTCATCATCCATCCTTTCAGAACGGATTTGCACTTCTACAACTTGATTCTCAAATGCTTCCACTGTGATATGCAACGACTCATAACCGTTTTCACGAGGCCGCGAAATCCAATCGCGCAATCGTCTAATTTCCGGCTTATAGAAATTCGTAACAATCGAAAACACATGCCAACAATCCGAAATTTCTTTGTTTGGCTGACTTTGCGTAATTATGCGAATGGCAAATAAATCATAAACTTT
>JAFGWF010000180.1 GCA_016937295.1 Bacteroidales bacterium | reverse complement strand
TTTTGGGCAATGATGATTTGTGGTATTAGAAAGAAAATGAGTATAATTCTTTTCATATCAAAGTTTATTTGAGTCCATTGTGGAATGCAAAATTAAAACATAAAAATGATGATTCCATAAAATGGAGAATTAAAAAGTAAGTTTTTGGAGGCTTTTTTTCTTACCTATTTTCTTGATATTTGATTGTGGCTTCAACTAAAGCGAGGTTGTCGATGCCTATTTGTGTGAATACAATTTTATTCCATTTTTCAAGGGCTTTTCGGTTTTCGCCAAGTTTAACTTCTTTAAAAAATTGTTCGCCAAGTTGCTCAATTTTCTGGGTGCTTATTTGATGTAATCTACTGATTTCTGTAAAAGATGGCTTTTCTGTTGCAATTATGCTATCTAAGCGACGTCTTTCGATTTCGCATAAGTCGAAATAGATATTCAAAATTCCATAAATATGCAAATCGTGTGGTAAATGAAAAAAACTATTATAGGTGTCGAATACTGTATATGTTTGGCAAATAATTGAGTCACTTATATTGCTTGCGTTTAGCAGGATTTGAACTTTTATTTGATATAATTCACTTCTAATGCTTTGATTAATTATTTTATCGTTGTATGGTTCAAATTGCATGATATCACGTTTTAAAAACACCCTTTTGTCAGGAGACCAAAATGAATAATGAAATTCAAAACGTGATTTGTTTTCATATCCCGGAGCATGTGTTGGATTGTGGTTGATGAGTTTTCCGTTTTTTTTAATTAAATCTATATTGTGTAAGTGGTTTGAGGTTAGTAGCATTTGCGTGTTATATGCCCAAAAAATTGAATCATAAGGGATGAAGGTCATTTTATAATAGTCGCCGTAATAAAGATTTGAGGGGTAATCGAAAAAGGGAATTAAGAATGGCTTTCCATAATCGTAATATTCAATAATTCCTTTTGAGGATATGGAGCGGGTAACGATACGACTTAATTCTTGAGGGATACTCATATTGGAATCGCGAACACTATGATATTTTAATTGATACTGAAATGAAGTGTAATCAGGCACTGATACTTCGCCATAAGTAGTAAATTGTTGAATTATTTTAATTGATACATCAAATACTCTATCCGTTTGGTGTTGAGGAAGAAAGGGATGGGTTTTGGTCAAAGAAACTTCCATTTCGATTTTCAATAGTTGCCAGGTTTTTTTCTGAATCCAGAGCTTACCTGAGAAATATGTTCCATCATTTACGATTGGGCTGTATTCTATACAAAAACTTTCTTGATTCTGATTTGCAAGAAAAAGCTTAAAAAAGGTTCGCATTTTTCTTTTAGGCAATTGTGTAGGTAATTTTGGAAAGTAGCCGTTGTCATTTGCAAGGTTGAGTTGGGTTAAAGCTTGAGAAGTATTATAAGTGTTAAAGTAGTTTCCATCCGAAGGCGCTTGAGCGGTTCTTCCGTTTTTATAAATTAAGTCATTGGTTGTCAATCCGTCCAATTGTGCGTTATAGTAACATTCAAGAAGTTCGATTGGGGTTTTTGAGCTATAACTTTCCACTCGGTAATACACTTTTGACTGGAGTTGGGCTCTATTTGAAAGGATGGTTCTTCGACATTTTGTTACAATTTCATAAAGAAAATCATCATCCGCCACAACCGAAAATTCATTCAAAGTGCTTATTTCCTTTTCGAGTTCAATTTGTGATTTTTGCAAAATAGTATTAACATTAAGTCGTTTTTGTTTGTATCCGATATAAGAAAATTCAATAATGTCGGATGGATTATAATAGTGGAGAACAAAAACACCTTGTTCATTAGTGATAGTGCCGGTGTTGGTTCCACTAATGCGAATATTGCAAAACGCAAGAGGTTGTTTAGTTTCCTTATCAACAACTTTTCCGCTGAACTTTTCCGTTTGTTGAGCTGACGTATTTATAAAGACAAAAAGTAAAATATAAATTATGTGTCGCATTGCGGTTGAAATTTTAAACTTAGTTTTAGATTGTTTTAAAAAATTCTAATGGTTTACCTCTGAAGGTGTAAAGGTAAATACTTTTTTACCGTATGGAATAGGTTATTGTCCTCATTTATAAAATTTTTTTCAAAAATTGTACATTTTGAGAACACTCTTCCTTTGTAAAAATATAATTTCATTAGAATCTGCTTAGTTTTTTTCAAACACTTTTACCTTATTCCTTTTTCCGTTTTATTTACTATTTGTTTGTTGAAAATTGCCATTTGTCAATCTATTTTATTCCGAATGAGAGGTAAACAATTTTGTCAAATTATTTATATTTTATTGTAAACATTTGTGAAACAATATGATATAAAATAAGTCTGTTTTCTTTTTATTAATTTTTGTATGTTATGTGTTTTCGGGAAGTCTAATCATTAATTTTGCCGCGTACAGAACAATAGTAACTAAAGAATGGATATGCAGTATTACAGACATGTGCTTATAATTTTTGTAAGCTTTTTTTATTTTAGTTTTTCATTTGCAGCCAATTATTCAGGCACTTATACCATTGGAGCAACAGGTGACTTCACCAACCTTACTGCTCTTTCCAACGCTTTGAAATCGGCTTCCGGAAATGTAGTTACCGGAAATTGCACGTTTGAACTTAAGTCGGATTATAGTTCTTCTGGCGAAAGTTTTCCCATAGTTTTTGGTGAGTTTACGGGGGCTTCTTCCTATACCGTAACTATCAGACCTCAAGCCGGTTTGGTTTCTGTGCTAACTGAAGGTGGTAGTAATCAGGCTGTTATTAGTTTGGATGGAGCCGATAATTACATTTTTGATGGCAGAGCAGGAGGGGTTGGTTCGCCAATCTGGACGATTAGAAATACCCGCACTTCTAATTTCGGACCAACTATTCGCTTTTTGAATGGCGCCACCTACAATACTCTGTCTTATTTGATTGTTGAAAGTCAAAACGCTAATACCTACAGTGGAAATATCTATTTTCAAGGAACGACTAATACCACCGGAAATAGTTTTAATACCTTGAGCTATTGTCAGATACGTGATAGATCAGACGTGTCAAGTGCGACTCATAATGTCGGTGTCTATTCCAATGGCAATTCTTCATATCCAAACGCATCCAATGTTATTGATTATTGTAAATTTTTTAATCATTTTCACAATACTTCAACAACTTACGGAATCTACTTGAATGGCGGAAGTACTGATTTTACCATCACAAATAACCGTATTTACCAACCTTCAGTAAAAACTTATACCGGAGCTAATATGCATGCAGCGATTAGAATCAATAATAACAGCGGAAATAATTTTACTATAAGCAACAATACCATTGGCTACGCAAGTGATTCGGAATCCGGCGTTTATACTATGACCAGCACTGCCGGTATTCGATTTGTCGGTATATATCTTTCCGTAGGGACAACGACAACTACAAATATTCAGGGTAATAAAATTGCCTCTTTTAATCTTACTTCTTCTCACACAACGAGTTATGGCTATGGCATTTTTACCGGAGTTTACATTTCTTCAGGAAAAGTGAATATAGGAAATCTTACCGGAAATATAGTTGGAGACAGCTCATCCACCGGAAATATTTCTTTAACTACCACAGCATCAACATCTAATCTTGTTTTAGTAAATGGTATCGCCGTTTCTTCAAATTCCGATGTGAATATTTCCAATAATGTGATTGCCGGTTTCAATCAACTGAATTCGGTAGCTACCACTGGTTTAGCATTTTATGGGATTTATACCGCCGGCACACTCGGCAATTTCACCATCAACAATAATAAAATTGGTAGTTATGGTACAGCAAATAGTATAAAAATTGGAACGAATAGCTTTTCTTCCGGTCAAGGGCGACCTCGCGGAATATATAATCGTAATACAGGCACAGTTAATATTGAAAACAATATGATTTCCAATATTACCAATAATTGCATGGGGGATAATAGTACTCTTGCAATTTATTCTATTTCAGGACTCAACGCAATTAATGGTAATTTGATAAGGAATATATCTACCTATTCTGTTCGTCCTACAAGTGCCAGCGCCCCTTCAGTTGGGGGGATTATTAAAAGCTCTTCCGAATCCGGTGTTCATCGAATTAATGACAATCGCATCTATAATCTAACTGCTCATCATACCTCTGCAAATAATTATATTACAGGTATTTACCTTAATGGGCCTTCTACTCCTCAATCTGAAATGACTGGCAATACAATACAAAATCTTGTGGCCTCTACATCTTCCACAAACGCTTATATCTATGGAATTTATTGCAATGCCGGGTCGGCTTTGGTTGACGGTAATTTTGTGCACAGTTTTTCTTCTGCTTTAAGTCCGGTCAATCTAATCGGAATACGAATTAATAATGGAAACTATGATTTTCACAATAATCACATTAGAATAGGAATTGATGCCAATGGAAATAGTATCACTTCGGCGGTTAAAATTTACGGTTTTTATAAGTCAAATAGCCTCGCTTCTAATTTTTTTCACAACTCGGTTTATATTGGAGGAACTGGTGTTTCTTCAACAGCTAATAATACTATGGCTTTTTACCGTTCCAATAATTCCACTCCTGACTATGTGATGAATAATATTTTTGTCAATAATCGCTCAAATGCAACTACCGGAGGTAAGCATTATTGTTATGTGTTGAATGGAACAAATTCAATGAATATTGACTACAATATTTATTACTCAAACGGAACTGGCGGAAATGTTTCCAGCACAAATAACGGTTCCACAGCTCGACAAACACTTCGCGATGCTCGTGAGATTATTTTGACTCAAGATTTACATTCTGCGTATGGTGATCCGGGTTTTATTAATACCACAGGCTCAGCATCAGTTGTTAATCTCAATCTTTCAGGAACAACTCCCGCCGAGGGGGCAGGTATTTCTGTATCAGGAATTGCTATCGACTTTTCAGGCGACACCAGAGTAAGTCTATCTCCCGTGGATATTGGTGGTGATGCCGGAAACTTTACTGCTAATGATTTGTTTACTCCAAATATAAGTTATAGCGTTTTATCCAACACAAGTTCAGCCTCCAGCCGCACTCTATCCAACGTTACCATTACGGATGTTGGAATAGGTGTTCCGGTTAGTGGTAGCACCAGACCTGTGATTTGGTATCGTATTTCATCCTCACCTTCAACTGCTTGGGTTAGTAATTCAGGCTCTCTAAGTAGTGGAAATGGCAATGATGGTCTCTGGAGCTTTGACCTTGATTACTCGAAGCTTTCTCGGTCAGTGATTTCAGGTGACGTTATTCAATACTATATCGTTGCTCAAGACCAAGCATCATCTCCAAATATTTGGTACACACCTTTTGTTGGAGCAAATCATAGTAATGTTACTTCTCAAACCTCAGCTCCTACTACCCCAAATAGCTTCACAATTACAAGCACCACTTTGTCAGGAACTTATACTGTTGGAACAGGAGGAAACTTTACAACTTTAAGTGGTGCGGGTGGTTTTTTCGCAGCGGCAAATAGTAGCACCATTGATGGAAATATTACGTTACAAATAATCTCTGATATTACTGAGCCGGGCACGAATGCTCTTAACCAACTGACTACAAGTGGGCCAGATTATTCCGTTACGATTCAGCCGGCAACAGCAACCAATTATCTGATTTCAGGTTCGTACAATAATGGGCTCATTCGTTTAAACGGTGCCGACAATGTGCATTTTGATGGTCGTTTCACTGGCTCTGGCAATTATCTGACTTTCAGAAATACGAATACCGGCAATGGAACAGGAGCATTGGATTTTTATAATGGAGCCTGCGATAATACAGTTCAAAATTGCACTCTTGAAGGTGGAGCAAGTCAATACACGATTTTCTTTGGAACGGCATCAGCTACAATCGGGAATAATAATAATCTGATAGCCAATAATATAATTCGCGATCGATCGGACGTTTCAAGTATTCCAACCTATGGAATCTATTCTAGTGGCACCGGTACTTCCGGTTTGGAAAATGCTGAAAATACCATTTCCAATAATAAAATTTTCAATTTCAAATCGTCAGGAATATGTCTTGGAAGTACGGGTAGTGGGGATGATTGGGTGATTAGTGATAATCATTTGTATAACAATCAATCTACACCTCCATCTGTGAATCAGTATCCCATTTATATCGTAAGCGCAGTTTCGGATAATCTGACAATTACCGGAAATTTTGTTGGAGGTCAGGATGAAAACTGTGGTGGAGGATACTGGGAGAATAGCGGCGCGGTGTATTTTTATGGAATTTATCTTTCTAATCTTGGCAGTACTGTTAGCTCAGTAATTGAGGAAAATATCATTAGCAATATCAGACTTTCAAACAGCGGTGATGCAACTTTTTGTGGTATTTATCAAAACAATGGCAGTACAATTATCGGGGGAGCAAACGGAAATATAATTGGTTCAGAATCAACTTCTTCAAGTGTCAGAATAGACGGTACGGGAAATGTTTATAGTATCCGAATTGATGCAGGAACAGCCGAAATACTTGGTAATTTAATGGCGAATGTGGTGCAAACCGGTTCAGCGGTTGGGAGTCATAGTGGCATATATGTAAATTCAGCCAATGAGTTCACAATTTCCGGTAATAAGGTATTTAAACTTGGACCAAATACTGATGTAACCACATCATCAATTCTTTGCGGAATTCGAATGAATAATTCTGCAGCTGCGGCAGGTCATTACATTTATAATAACATGATTTCACTTGGACAAAATTCTCCGTCAAGCAGTGAAACAATTTATGGATTGCGACTCAATGCTGGCGCTGGAGGAAATACTGAAGTGTTTTATAACAGTATTTATATTGCCGGTACAGCTTCTTCATCAACCTATCAATCGGCTTGCATTAATCGTAATAATTCCGGTAATGTGTCGATGCAAAATAATATTCTATTTAATGCAAGGTCAGGAGCAAGTAGCACCAATCTGGGTTTTTATTTTAGCAACACAAGCGGAAGTATTGAATCCGATTATAATCTTCTTGTCAGTTCCAATACTTCAAGTCTGATTCGTTACAATTCTACCTATTACTCCTTATCGGGTTGGAAATCAGCAACATCAAGAGATGTATTTAGTTTAGATGAATCCACATCAAATCTCATCGCAACTAATTTGTTTTCTTCTCCGACTAATGGAAATTTGAACATCATTAACGATAATCCGGACTGTTGGTATGTGAATGGAAATGGCCTTGCGCTGACTAATGTTGTAACCGATTTTGATGGGGATGCGCGGGTGAATCATTATGCTAACGGAGCAACAGATATTGGTGCTGATGAGTTTGATCAATTGGCAACAAACGAACCTCCGGTTGCAGTTCAATCAGGCACAATTGCAGTAGGGAATACTACTACTTACACTTTGGGAGGGCGAACGATTGCAACGATTTATTGGCAAAGCGGTTCAGCGTTGCCATCCTCAATTGACGTTCAGTATCACAGTGGTGAGTATGCCGATTTGCCTTCCGAGAGTCCGGTTTTTGGGCATTTTATCATCACCCAAACAGGTGGGACTGATTTTGTTTACGATCTCACTTTGCCTTTCACTGATGCCACAGTGGGATTAATTCCTGACCCCACATTTCTTTCGGTAGCTAAATCGGAAGATGGGGTAAATTGGACCGACCATGAGGCAACTGTTTCGTATTCTGCTCGCACAGTAACTATTCAGGATTTGAATTCTTTTAGCTATTTTAATATTATTAGCTACGGCGACTTAGAGGGAAGTACGCTGCCGGTCGTCTGGTTGGCTGTTGATGCAGTTGCGGTTGATAAGGAAATTGAGATTTCTTGGTCAACTGCTACTGAAACCAATGCAAGCTTTTTCGAGGTTTTAAAATCTGAGGATGGAATTCATTTTGAGTCTGTTGGTCATGTAAATGCAAATGGTAATTCAAACGTTATTTCAAAGTATCGTTTTGTTGATTCTCAGCCTTTTGTTGGATCTAATTATTACAAAATCATAAACCACGACTTTGATGGAAAATTCTTTGAGTCCAAAATAGTTTATGTGCATTTTGATTCTAAAACTATTCAAGTTTTTTCTTCTGAAAATTCCTTAGTCTTGCAATCCATGCAAGAATTAACGGGCATGATAGAAATCTATGATTTGCAAGGAAAATTGATTACAAATCAAGTTGTTAATAATCAAAGAAATATTGAAGTCGGGATGAAGAACTACAAAAATGGCGTTTATTTGATTCGATTAACTACCCTTCAAAAAATTTGGACATTCAAGATTGTAAAATAGCCTTCAAAAGCAGTATTTTGTTTGGTTGCTATTCACTGTTTTGAAAAGTATGAAACTAAATCAGAAGCAGCTAAGCAGGAATATTTTTTAGAAGTATCGAAGGTTATCGCTGGCTTAAAGAGGAGAAGACTATCTAATCACTCTTTTAACTGTCACTAATTCAAAAGCTTATCCATTATTAATTCACTGTTAAAAAAGCCTTGCACGATAGGGAAAAAGATGTACTTTTGCCCTCGGAGAAATGGCAGAGTGGTCTTCCAAAGGAATCCCTTGGGGAGATTGCGGCGGTCTTGAAAACCGTTGAGGGTTACACCTCCTGGGGGTTCTTCCATTGGAATCCCTTTGGGAGAATCCCTCTTTCTCCGCCAATTTAGCGCCATCAGGTGCTTTTTTTTTATGGAGAGATGCCAGAGCGGTCGAATGGGGCGGTCTCGAAAACCGTTGTTCGGGCAACCGGACCCAGGGTTCGAATCCCTGTCTCTCCGCCACAGAAGCACCTTATGGTGCTTTTTTTTATGGAGAGATGCCCGTGACAGAATGGGGCGGTCTCGAAAATCATCACAATCCATGTTTTATACGTATATTTTAAAATCAGAATCCCATGGTAATTATTACTATGGCCACAC
>JAFGWF010000179.1 GCA_016937295.1 Bacteroidales bacterium | reverse complement strand
TGATAGTATGAATGTATGTCGATAATGTTAAAGACATGAAGGGCTGTAAAAATAACAACAATTAATATAACATAGCGAACAAAATTTGCTCCTTTTTCAATAGCAAATTTGGAAGCGATAAAAGCCCCTATAATGTTTCCAATGGCCATGATGAAGCCGTAGGAATATTCAACATCGCCTGAAATAATATAAATGATTAAGGAAAATGGGACATACATAAAAACAATCAACACTTTTAAGGCGTTTGCTTCCAACAAGTTAAAGCCTGAGCCTAAAACAAGAGCTATCATCAAAACGTAACCAATTCCGGCATGGATGAAACCTCCATAAATGCCAATGGCAAAAAAGATAAGATATTGAATCCATCCCGCTTTTTTCTTTAGTAAATCTTCTCGCCCTTTGAGCCATATTGACGGGTTATAGAAAATGAAAATCAGCATGATAAACATAATTATCACGATTAATTTTTCAAAGAGCTCTTCGTTTATGTCGATAGCAATGTAGGAGCCAACTATGCTGCCGAATACAGCCGGAATGCCCAGAAGTAGGCCTTTTCGCGATTTTAGAAGACCGGCGTTTTTAAAATTTAATGAGGCTGTAAGCGTCTGCAAGGTGATGGCAATGCGGTTGGTGCCGTTGGCAACTTGCGATGGAAGACCCATAAACATCAGCAGCGACAAAGATATTATTGAACCGCCTCCGGCAAGGGTGTTAATAAATCCAACTAAAAGTCCTGCAATGATAAGCAAGAGAATTTCGATCCAACTCATAGTTCTAAAATTGTTGGCAAAGGAAATAAATATATTTTTGCCAAATGAAGACAATAATCAACTCCGAACCTGATAAACGAATATTCAAGTTCATCAAAGAGCATCATGTTTTGACTTTGGCAACCTCGGTGAATGACCTGCCCTATATTTCGCATTGCTACTATGTTTTTTTGCCCGAAAAAAATATATTTGTTTTTACTTCGGATGAGAAAACCTTTCATATTCAAAATGTTTTAATCAATCAGCATGTCGCCGCAGGAATCGCCTTAGAAACCAAGGTGATAGGAAAAATCAGAGGTTTGCAAATCACCGGTTTTATTCAAATAGCTCTGAATGAGGACTATGATATGGCTCGAAAAGCTTATCTGAAGGCCTATCCTTTTGCGGCATTGCATCTGGAAGCATTGTGGATTTTAACGCCGAATTTTTATAAGCTGACCGATAACCGATTAGGCTTTGGCACAAAAATCCTCTGGAAACCATAATTGTTAACAACTTTCCATGTTTCTTAATAAATTCTGTCTCCTCTTCCATTTATTAATTTCTTCTTTCCTTTGGGAAAACTTAAACTGAATTTTCCCCTTAGAAAAAAATAATTTATGCAAAAAGTCAATATAAATTTTCCATTAAAATTACTAAATACTGGGTCTAAAAACCATATAATTTTCAAGTGTTTCAAGGGGTTTAATTAGGTTATTCGTAATATTCCAAATCTATTTATAATGCTGATAATCAATGATTTGTTGTTTTTGTATTATTAAGGTTGTGTTACTCATTCTTTATCAAATAGTTAGGTCGATAAGTTGAAAACTAATAATCTTTGTTAATAATTACACCATTCTTTTTTTAAAATCTTAATATAATTTCGTAATCGCATTTGGGGAATTACCTTCAATAAACTAAATACTAATAATCAACCTTTTAAGCAAACTAAACGAGATGGCTATAAACGATTTATTTAATCAGTTGAATTTAGAGACTTATTCTGACCCGAGTAGTCAGACGGTAAAAGAGCCTGCCGGGCATTATGATCATTTAATCGAAACAAGACTGAAGAATCTGCGAATGGACATTGAGGAAATGAAAGAAATGGAACAGGAAGAAATATCAACAGAACAATTGACATCCGTAAAAACGTACACGCATGACGATGCCGTTAAGGCAACAACCGAATATTTTGATGGCGACCAAATGGCTGCAACCGTTTGGGCAAACAAATACGCCTTAAAAGACAGCGACGGCAACTATTTTGAATTAACACCGGACGATATGCACCGCCGCATAGCTCGGGAGATTGCTCGCATCGAAAAGAAATATGAAAATCCAATGACTGAAGATGAAATTTTTGGCGTTATTCAACGGTTTAAATATATCATCCCACAAGGAAGTCCTATGGCCGGAATTGGCAATCACTTGCAGGTGGGCAGTTTATCAAATTGCTTTGTTATTGGTAATGAAGGTGATAGTGATAGTTATGGTGGCATTATGAAAATCGATCAGGAGCAAGTGCAACTGATGAAAAGACGTGGTGGTGTAGGACACGATTTGAGTGGCATTCGGCCTGCCGGAAGTCCTGTAAAAAATTCGGCTCTCACCAGCACCGGCATCGTTCCTTTTATGGAGCGTTATTCCAATTCAACTCGCGAAGTGGCTCAAGACGGTCGTCGCGGTGCCTTAATGTTGAGCATCTCTATCAAGCATCCCGATTCCGAGAGTTTTATCGATGCTAAAATGGACAGCACAAAGGTAACAGGAGCAAACGTCAGCGTGAAAATGACCGACGAATTTATGCGCGCCGTAATGGACGACACCGATTTTGTGCAGCAATATCCGATAAATTCAACAACTCCAAAATATACCAAAACCATAAAAGCACGCGATTTGTGGTCGAAAATCGTTCACAACGCGTGGAAATCTGCCGAACCTGGAATCCTGTTTTGGGATACGGTCATCAAGGAGTCCGTTCCGGATGCTTATGCCGATTTAGGTTTTGAAACTATCTCCACTAACCCTTGTGGCGAAATTCCACTTTGCGCCTACGACAGTTGCCGCCTTCTGGCAATTAACCTCTACGGTTATGTGGAAAATCCTTTTACCGAGGATGCGCTGTTCAATTATAGCCTTTTCAAGAAACATGTGCACATTGCCCAAAGAATGATGGACGACATCATTGATCTCGAACAGGAAAAGATTGATAAAATCATTGCAAAAATAGATGCCGATCCTGAAAACGAAGAGTTGAAAAGGGTGGAACGCAACCTATGGCTCAATATACGCCGAAAAACCGAAATGGGTCGCCGCACCGGCATTGGCATCACTGCTGAAGGTGATATGTTGGCTGCTTTGGGTCTCCGCTATGGCAGCGACGAAGCCATCGACTTTAGCGTTGATGTTCACAAGCTTTTGGCCGTTGAGGCTTATCGCTCCTCAGTGAGTCTTGCCCGCGAAAGAGGTGCTTTCCCAATTTATAATTACAACCGCGAAAAAAATAATCCCTTTATCCAAAGGCTTTTTGAAACAAGCCCGAGTCTTGAGGAAGAAATGCGAAGATATGGCCGCAGAAATATTGCACTGTTAACCATCGCCCCCACCGGTACAACTTCGATGATGTCGCAAACTACATCGGGAATTGAGCCGGTATTTATGGTTGCTTATCAACGAAATCGCAAGGTAAATCCTAATGATAAATCGGCTCGAGTTTCCTTTGTTGATGAAGTGGGTGATAGTTGGGAAACATATAATGTGTTTCATCATAATTTCATCACTTGGCTCAAAGTGAACGGCTATAATACTGAGGAAGTGAAACTTATGGATAATGAGCAGCTTAACGAAATTGTCGCTAAGTCGCCATATTATAAGGCCACTGCTAACGATGTAGATTGGTTGGCTAAAGTCAGGATGCAGGGTGCCGTCCAGAAATGGGTCGATCACAGCATTAGCGTTACCGTAAATGTTCCTGAAAATGCCGATGAAGAATTGATTGGAAATATCTACAGCGAAGCATGGAAGTCGGGCTGCAAAGGAATGACCGTTTATCGTGATGGCTCCCGAAGTGGGGTTTTAGTGGCCAAAGAGGATAAGAAAAAGGAAGATGAAGATGATTTTCGTGAAACTCAGGCTCCCAAACGTCCCGACAGACTTGAGGCTGACGTGGTTCGTTTTCAAAATAATAAAGAAAAATGGATTGCCATTGTGGGATTGTACAAAGGCCGACCTTATGAAATCTTCACCGGAAAATCGGAAGATTTCATCATTCCTCAATATGTGAATAAAGGATGGGTGGTTAAGCATCGTTCCGATAAAAATAAAGCTAAGCGTTATGACTTTGAATATGAAGATAATGGTGGAATGGTTCAGGAATATCGGGGATTATCACGAGCATTTGATAAAGAGTTCTGGAATTATGCCAAGCTAATCAGTGGAATCTTACGTCATGGAATGCCCATCCATTCTGCGGTGGATTTGGTGAATAATCTGACCTTCGAAACCGACACCATCAACACCTGGAAAGCCGGAATCGTGAGAACTCTGAAAAAATATATCCCTGACGGAACCATTGACCATAAAAATGTATGCCCGGAATGTGGCGACAGCTCGTTAGTTTATAAAGAAGGTTGTATTACCTGCTCCAGTTGTGGATACTCAAAATGTGGATAATAGTCTGCCTTTTTATATGGAAAATCCGGTTTAGGCCGGATTTTTTTTTGGTTTTAAACACCTTTGATAAAACTCTAATAACGCCGGCCAACCATTGGTCAAATTTTCTTCAATTTGTTTTTCCTCAATCCATTTCACGGTTGTTATTCCTTCTTTTTCCTCCGGAACGAGATTGGCGATAGAGTCCGATTTCATTTTATACCAGTGAGTTAGCTTCAAAATCCATTCACCCTTTAGTTTATAAATATGGTATGAAATGCCAAGATAACGGTCAATTTGCACCTTATCCAAACCAGTTTCTTCTTGCACCTCACGAATGGCGCATTCTTCCAAAGTTTCATTGGCATCAAGATGTCCTTTTGGTATATCCCACGAGCCTCGCCGATGAATCATCAGTAGTCGATTCGACGTATCAAAAACCCAACCTCCTGCCGCAACATGAATCTTAAACAAGTCCTCAAGAAGTTCATCCGCTGTTTTTTTGTCGGAAATTCTGATGAAATAGTCCCCAACTAATGCGTCTTTAGCCAATAATTGCTTCATGGATTCTGTCGAAATAAGGGTAGTTTTTTCAATACTATTGTTGACAAAATCATTGGAATCGAGAAGAAGAATTTTACCTGAATTATGAAAAACTTTATACATTTGCCAGATGATAATTAACAAAGACATTGCCGCCAAAACAGCCGAATCTTTATTAGAGATTAAGGCCGTAAAATTAAATAAAACCGAGCCATTTACGTGGGCTTCCGGTTGGAAATCTCCAATTTATTGTGATAACCGCAAAACCTTGTCCTATCCGCCTATTCGCACCTTCCTCCGCCAGAACTTTGCTACCCTCATCAAAGAAGAATTCGGCGACTTTGATGTGATTGCTGGTGTGGCTACGGGTGCAATTGCTATTGGGGCTTTGGTGGCTCAAGAGCTTGGAAAACCTTTTGTTTACGTCAGGTCAGGCGCTAAAGAGCACGGACTTAAAAACATGGTGGAAGGTGTGTTATCTCCCGGGCAAACCGTAGTGGTTATCGAAGATTTAATCTCCACAGGGGGCAGCTCACTGAAGGCTGTGGAAGCTCTTCGCGATGCCGGTGCATTAGTCAAGGGCATGGTCGCCATTTTCACTTATGGATTTCCAATTGCCGAAGAAAGTTTTAAGAAGGCCAATGTAAGATTATACACGTTGAGCAACTACGACATTTTAGTGCAACAGGCTCTTGAATCGGGTTATATCGTTGAAAAGGACGTTACTTCCTTGCAAGAATGGCGTTTGAATCCTTCAGAATGGGGTAAATAGAATTTCTAATATTTTTTACAATGAAATCTTTTGAAAGTAAACCTACCGAAATTCATTGTTCGGCGGAAGAGATTTACAGTTTTCTGTCCGATTTTAACAATTTCGGAAAACTTATGCCTCCTGAAATTAGCAATTGGAAATCAACAACTTCCGAATGTAGTTTCACCATTTCGGGTATGGCCGACCTTTCCATGAGTTTTGGCGAATGCAAGCCCAACAACTTGATTACCATGAAAGCCGATGGCAAGAATCCATTCGATTATTTTTTAGAAGTTCAATTAGACAAAATCAACGAACAATTAACCCGAACTGTTTTGGTTTTTCATGCCGATTTAAATCCCATGCTCGTTATGGTCGCCAGCAATCCTCTGAAAAATTTCGTCAATCTGCTCGTGGAGACTCTGAAAGCGAAAATGGAGTCGTAG
>JAFGWF010000022.1 GCA_016937295.1 Bacteroidales bacterium | reverse complement strand
TAATTGTCTTTCCTCAATAAAATTACCCTGTTTCTCATAAATTAATGCCGAAATGTGAAAATAATTTTCAGGATTCTGACTTAAATTAGTGATTTTAAATTTAAGAATTTGGTCGCCATAATTATTGTTCTGAATCGCTTCAAGAAATTCAATTTTAAAACTTGGTTTTGCCGGCAGAACACAACTCGAAGTTAGGGTTTTTCCATCAGAAAGGGTTATATTCAAATTGATTTGATTGCCTGAATTAAAGGAAAGCGCAGACGCAACGGCATCATAAGAGCCTCTATAAAAGCCACTTGCATCGGGATGATACACAAGGTCAACCGAATTAGTGCCATCTGATAAGGAAACAATGGCATCTTTTATTTCCTCATTTGGATTCGTTGTCGTGTAGAAAATTGGCTTGGACCAACTCAAAAAGAGTTTCACTGAATCCTTTCCGGTTTCGAGGAAAGATTGCACCACCGGTTTTGGCTCATTATAGGGTATTTCGACATTATCAGCCGTTTTTTCACAAGAAACCGAAACGACAATTAACGATACTGACCAAAGAAACCCAAAAACTATTTTACTGTTTAATAACAATTTCATTTTCTAAAATTTTAAATAGTAAGAAACACTTGGAATTATTGGGAAGAGAGAAACCTGTTTTAAAACAGTCACATAACCACTACCCTTTGGTTCTGTTGCTGCATAGTAGAAATAGGGATTTGCGCGGTTATAAACATTATAGATACTGACCTCTAACACCCTTTTTCGACCCTTTTTCAACTTTTTATGAAACTGGACACCTAAATCTAATCTATGATAAGCCGCCATGCGAAAGCCATTCATTTCGCCATAATCATAAACACTCCAAGAATCTGAACCAAAATTAGGATTAGGAGAATTTACAATTGCATCAAATTCAGCCAATTGCAAAGTAAGAGCATCTCCAGTTCCATAAACCCAAGTGCTGCTCAATGTTACCTTCTCATTTAATTCGTAGATAGCCACTACCGAAACATCGTGTCGGCGGTCGTGACGTGCAAAATACTCTTTCCCAAAATTCAACTCATCGAACTGAAAAAGAGTCCAACTGAGGGTATAGCCTACCCAACCGGTCAAGGAGCCGAATTTCTTCTGAAAGAGTAGCTCAGCACCATAAGAACGACCTTGCCCAACAGTGACAACATCTTCATAATCAAATTCTTCATTGCCATCAATCACTCCCAATTCTAAAAAACTACTCCCTGGTTTATAAGCCACAATATTATCCATGGTCTTATAATAACCTTCCAAAGAAATAGAAAATGCCGGCTTATTGAAATCCTTGGCAATTCCAACTGCCACTTGATGCGATTTTTTTGGAGACACTACATCTGTTGATGGAACCCACAAATCGATGGGCAAGCTTATTCCGGTGTTTGAAAGCAAATGAATATATTGATTCATATAAGTGTAAGAACCCTTCAACGACAGATTCTCATTAATCATAAAAGCATACATCAGCCGAGGTTCCAAACTGTTATAATTCTTTTTATTTACATAGAAATGTGTAAAACGCAAACCGACATTGATTTTACTCCGTTTCATTTTAATTTCATCCTCCACATAAACTGCCGACTCTAAAGCTTTAATCTCCTTAGCTCGCGATTCAATATCTTCTTGTAAGGCAGAACCTTTCACAACGATGGCATTTGGGGTGAAAAGATGGTGCGTTGAAGCCACTCCAAATCGCACAAAATGGTTGTTTTTCGGGATATAGGTGAAATCTGTTTTGAGACCTATATCTCGAATTCCGCTGAAATAATCTAAACTGAAGTCGTCCCCGTATTTCTCCTTATACTCCTCGCCAACATTGAATAAATATTTACTTACAATTACCGAGGTATTTGAAAATAACTTATTGTTAAACAGATGATTCCATCGTCCGGTAATGGTGAAATTTTGCCAATAAAGTTGAAACTGATCTTCAGCAAAAGTGTCTTCATATTTTCCATAAAAGCGGTCTTTACCAAAATAAGAGCTCAAATAAAACTTGTTTTTGTCGTCAACTTCGTAATTCAACTTTGCATTCAAATCATAGAAATAGTAACCAGCTATTTCACCTTGGTTAAAAAATTTCTGAAAAGGAAGGGTGAGCAAATCAATGTAGGTTCGGCGTCCGGAAATGATAAAAGAAGATTTATTTTTCACAATTGGACCTTCTAAAAGTAACCGAGAAGACAAAATTCCGATGCTGCCTTCACCGCCAAACTCCTGTTTATTACCATCTTTCATATTGATATCGAGCACAGAGCTGAGCCTTCCGCCATATCGAGCCGGAAAACCTCCTTTAAGCAACTCAACACTTTTCAGCGCATCGCCATTGAAAACCGAAAAGAACCCAAACAGATGATAAGCGTTGTAAACCGGAGCATCGTCAAGAATAATCAAATTTTGGTCTGCACCGCCGCCGCGAACATAAAGTCCCGAGCTGCCTTCGCTTCCCGACCTTACGCCGGGCATAAGTTGCAACACTTTAAAAACATCGCGCTCACCCAATAAAGCCGGTATCTCTTTCACCTGCTTAATCGGCACTTTAACCACACTCATTTGCACGTCATCCGAAATCCGTTCCGACCGATCCGCAATAATTTCTACCTCTTTTAGCGTATTATTCGGAACTAATGAAACGGTAATTAAGGTATCCTTTTTTAAATTTACAGCAACTATATTGGGCTGAAAACCAACATAACTGTAGGTGAGACTCACTTTTCCTTCGGGTAAAGTGATACTGTAAAAACCATAACTGTTTGATACCGTTCCGGTTTGAGTTCCTTTGATGTAAATATTCACTCCCAACAACAACTCTCCGGTGCCGGATTCACGAACATACCCTGAAATTGTGTGTTTTGATTGGGAAAAGGTGGCCATACTCCAAAAAAGTAATAACCATAAAAAGGGATTCTTCATATTTGATGCAAAAAAGTTTTAAAACAGAAAACATATAACGTATTGAACAATAATTTATTTAATGAAATTTTTAAAAAATTTTAAAAAACAAAACTATTCAAAAACTCTATTTTCCTTTTTCTTCTTTCTTCCAAAGACTATGAAAAGACTCTTGAAAATGAGGCACTTGACGGCGTTTTCCCCAAGCTTTGCTAAAAACCATTTTTATTCCAACGTTCTTAATCGACGTGGGAACGGTTTCGATCATCCAGCGATTAAGCATCACTTTTTTATATGCCTTCATCACTTTTGAAAACGATTTATCCGTAAACCCACCTGACACAGCATCACGGCGGTTATACAATAAAAGTTTGTGCAAGGGAATATTAACAGGGCACTCCCATGTGCATTTTCCACAAAGCGTACAAGCAAAACTCAGGTGGTTATATTCCTCGAAGCCATTCATAAATGGAGTCAGGATGGAGCCAATTGGACCAGAATATACGGAGCCATAAGTGTGACCGCCAATATTTTTATAAACCGGACATACGTTCAAGCACGCACCGCAACGAATGCAACTCAAAGCCTCTTTTTGAGGGTCGGCTTCTAATACTTTGGTGCGGCCATTATCAAGAATAATCAAATACATCTCGGATGGACCATCCGGCTCGTCGGCCTTAGCCGGACCGGTAATAACACTATTATAAACCGTGATTTTCTGACCCGTGCCATGAGTAGATAATAGACTCCAAAAAAGGTCAAGGTCTTTGATAGATGGTAGAAGCTTGTCAAATCCGGCAATGGCAATATGCACTTTAGGAGCCGACATCGACAAAACGCCGTTGCCTTCATTTTCGGTTAAGGCAATTCCACCCACATCTGCAATTAAGAAATTTGCGCCAGTAATTCCAATATCTGCCGATAAGAACTTTTCTTTCAGGAGTTTACGAACAAAATAGGTGATTTCCTCGGGAGTAGCGTCCGGCTTAGTACTGAATTTTCGATGAAACAACTCGGCAATATCTTCTTTGCTCTTGTGCATGGCCGGAGTTACGATATGATAGGGCTTATCATCGTCTAACTGAACGATATACTCCCCAAGATCGGTTTCTAAAGTCTCAATGCCGTTTGCAATTAAATGATGATTCAGCTCAATTTCTTCAGTAACCATCGACTTACTTTTGACCACTTTACGAGCATCAAATTTTTTGGCAATTTTCAGAACAGCTTGCACGGCATCGGCACCGGTTTCGGCAAAAATCAATTTACCACCATTGGCCAAAAAATTACCCTCAAATTCAGAAAGGTAAGTCTCAAAATTATTGACAATATTTCGCTTGATTCGTGCTGCACGAGCCTTTGCCAATTCCAAATCGCTATATTGCGTTTTTCCTTTGGCAACCGCAACATCGTATTTTCCGATATTATATAAAAGCTTACGTCTATGCTCGAGATCGAAAGCCTTGACTTCAGAATCGTTAAGAAATTTTTGATGGGTCTGATTCATAAATTATGAAAACATTTCACAGATTTCGTTGTACAAAAATAGAAAATAAGGCAACTAAAACAGCATTTAACTAAACGGATTAAACTCTGGATTTATATGCTGACTTGATGCGTAAAAGTTGGAATGGAGCAGAAAAGAAATCTGAAAATTTCAATTTCGACTTACCCCGTTCAATCCACTGATTTAGTGGAGATTCCAGTGCTATTTGTTCCAAAGGCCGACCTGAAATCTGTTGTAAACGAAGGAATATTTCCACATCGAAAAACCACTTACTGATGAAAGGCCGAGAAAAAATAGAATTGGTTTTTTCGTTATTTGTGAAAAATTTTGCACCACATTGGGTATCGTAAATCTGCCAATCGAAAAGCAAACTCACGTAAGTAGCAAAAATTCGCCCGAGATAATGCCTCTTTAGGTTGCGCTGCAAATCCAGATTGAGCAGCTTGATTCGGCTTCCAAAAACCATGAAATATTTAGGATTATCTGACAATTTCTCCACCAATGAATCCACTTCTGATAATGGTGTGGCTAAATCGGCATCCAAAAAGCCAACAACTTGATAATCTGACTTAAAAGCTTCCATAAAACCGATCCTAACTGCTTCAGCTTTTCCTTGGTTTTTATTCAAAGAAATAGACTTCACCTGCTCGGGAAATTTTTGCTGAAGTTCCTTTATTTTTATCTCGGTATTATCTGTACTACAATCATTTACAAAAAGCAGGGTGTGATTAGGATGAGCTTGCAGATGCTGAGTAAAATCCGAAGCCATCCACCGAAACTCCTCATTGTAAACAGGTATTATGATGCAGATTTTTGACATAAGGCATAAAGGGAAAGACCCGGTAACCGAATCCCAATTTTGTTAAGAAATGAAGAAATATTGTAGTCGATAAGCAAAACCATCTTTACGATTCTATTCGCAAAGGCAGAAGATTTACTCTGATTCAGGCCATTTGTGTTGTCCTTACGAAGCATCTTTTGAAGAGATCGAACAAATAACAGCGACAAGAAAAAATAGCCGGTTTGATTCACTTTTAAACCGGCCTGCATTAAGACCTCTTGCAGTTGCGATTGATTATATCGGCGAAAATGATTGAGAAAAACATCGTGTTCAGAAAACAACGATTGAAA
The DNA here is from genome assembly GCA_016937295.1 of Bacteroidales bacterium. GTDB lineage: Bacteria > Bacteroidota > Bacteroidia > Bacteroidales > UBA1556 > UBA6267. Next base: position 42,942 of record JAFGWF010000022.1, on the reverse strand, counting down.
AGCAGGAACCGTAACGAAAAACAAGGTATTAGAAGTTACATTTGGAAGTGTTTTAACTTGGCGGATAAAATCGACATCCTTTTCAACATGTTCAATTACATCCATAAGTAGCACAATATCAATGTTTTGCTGTAATGATTCTAATTCTAATACATCCTCAAAAAGAGTGATATTGGAATGGCGTATTGAAGCCAAAATTTGCTCTTTTTCAACCGCTGTAAAATTTTTATCCACTGCCGCAAGATTTGCCTTTGGCATAAAAGCCGCCAAATTATCGACCACAAAAGCATCACCACAGCCAATATCGGCTACCATTCTCACAGAATCAAAATCGATTCGCCGCGAAAGAATATCTTTCATCACCTCAAATCGAGCGAGCTCCCACGGATGACGACTTGTAAAACTACTATGCTGAAATTCTTTTAAATCCATAGTTAAAAATGAGGGTCAAAAGTAGCGGGTTTTTCCATTCGGAATACGTTAAAAGCTTTGGTCAACTATTACAATACAGGCCTCGTTAGTTCATTCCTTTCACAATCAAAGTATCCAATTGATAAAACTCCACTAAAGGATCTTTTGTGATAATTTCAGTATTTTCTGGAGCAAGCTTTTTGAGCCTAAACAATAATTTTACATTATCAGGATATGGTGCTATAATCGCACTTTTTGATTTTTTCAATTGAGCATTTTCTAATATTTTATCTTGGGTTTGATAATGCCTTTTGAAATAGCCGGCTTCGAAAAATAACGTATAAGTGGCGTGAAGAAAATTGGAGCTAAACACCAGATATCTCGACTTATCAATTCTTTCGGCTTGAACCAATTTGTAAACAGAAGTAGGATAAACGCCAAGAAATGTAAACAACAGGATTAAAGTTACCAAAATCTTGTTGATAGGTTTCAGGGATAGTTGAAATTGAAATATTTTGGATTGATAATAAGTTACAAAGTATAACAACAAAAACAGGTGTGAAAAAATATAAAATATTCCAACGAAATTGGCTACCCTACCAGGTAAAATTCCCATAATCTTTGTCAGGGCCAAAATATAGAAAAACAAAAAAACTTGAATTAGTACAAAAAGCCATAAGGGTTTAATTTTTATCCAACTCAATTTTGGTATTTGTAATTTATTATTTATCAAATAAATACCTATAACTAATAATGAAATCAAATAAACCGGATTCTGTAAATAATTCACATTTATCATGGCAAAGTTTAGAATGCTTTTTTGAAAAAAATTCTCAACCAACAACATTTCTGAAACCTCAAGTCGATTATAATTGCCGGGGCTAATCAAGAATACAGTGAGAAAAATCAGATAAAAAACCAAAACTAAAAGAATGGAGAATCGCTTATTTTTTTCTATATTTTTTATTCTCAAAACTATAATAAAAAATATTAACAAAATGAAGGGAAGGATAAGTTCGATACTTCCTCCGAGAATAAAGGATAATAACAAACTGAAAACTAAGAAGGTAGCCTTTTTAATTAAACCTGTCAGGAAGGAAAATAAATTGACTACAAAAAGTAAGAAAATGGAAATTGTGAACGTATATGCGCTCACTCCCGGATGCCAATAAATCAAACTGTATAAGTCGGGGCTTGTTTGAAAAATAAGAAACAAGGTTAGTAAAGTTGAAAATAATAATGGAATCCGAACATTCAAAAAACCATATAATACTTTGTAAAACAAATAAATAGAAAAAGAAAACAAACATAAATAAAGAAGCAATGAAACATGATAATATGGCGGAAAAGGGGAAATCCACTTATTTAATAAACCCAAACCCATAACCACATATCGACCCGACCAATTGAAATAAAAATCGATAATTCCGCCAATCACTCCAAAATTACTTACACTGTTAGCAAAAAGAACATCATCAGCAAAAGGATGCGTATAAAAAATCAAGGCCAAAAAAGGAGATAATAATAAAATCATCCCCAAAGTAATAAGGTTATCAACTTTTATATTTCTTTTAAACCATGACATACATACCGATTTTATGTAACCAATTATTATTCTAATAGATAGCTAATCATTCTTACAGTCTTCTATAATTACCTTTTCCAATCCGTAGTGCTTTATTAAAAATTCCAATGAGTTTTCGTCAGAAAAAAAATCAAAACTCATAAAAAATGGGGGATTCTCCTTAACAATCTTTGCCAAGGTAACATTCTGATTTTCGGTTAATTCATCCAACTCGCAGTTAAAATTTTTAATCCTCAAAACTCCTTTCTCCTCCCCTGCCCTTTTCATGGCTTCCAATTGTTTCGAATGTATTTTGCTTCGATAAAAAGCACTTATCAAACTTTGATAACTATCTGCTGTAAAATGATTTGCAAACAATACTACCACAAATACAATTAAAAAGTATTTACTTGAAAAATTTAATAGCAATGTTTCTCGTTTTTGAAAACGTTTCAGCGCCAATAAAGCAAAAACCGCCATGCAAGACATCACAGAAAATACCACTAAAACATTGACTAATCTTAAAGGTAACATGCTGCCTTTCAGACCTATTACGGGAATTACAATAGTAAGAATAAGTAATCCAAAAAAAACGAAAAGGATATACCTTAAACTATTTCCAAAACGACTTAAAATAAGCTCTTGGTAAGGCTTTAAAACCATAAAAACCGTGAATCCAAAAAACCAAAAAAGAGGATTTTTAAAAATAGACCAAAAAATAATTGGAAACTGAACAAGGGTAGAGAGAACATAGAAAACCGGACTTTTTGAAGGGATAATTCCGAAACGATATTGATTACCGGAAGATAAAAGATAAAAACCGGCAGACAAACTTAAAACCAAAACCATGAGAAGTACAACCCGAAAAATGACCTTGTTTCGATATGTTAGCATTGCAAAAACAAATAAGGTTACTCCCTGAATCACCACAAAAACTTCATTCGATCCGACCAAAATCACGGTTAAAATGAGAATTACAAAAATAGACCAAAGATCCCTTTTTTGATAATAACGAAAGAGCAATCCTAACTGAAAAAATAATAATATTGTTGGTAATGAATAAGTTATGGCGCTGCTAAACCAAAAATACCATGTGCTCATCTCAGGCAAACTAACCAACTGAACCAAATAAAAAACTAAGCCTAAAAACCACTTTTCCGATTTGGATATAGTTAGGCTTAAACCATACTTCAGGAAATTATGAATAAAAAAAACAGAAGCAATTAGTTGTCCAATTATTAAAGCCATTGAATGGAAATAATAATGGTTTAAAACAAAATGATTCCAATTTCCAAAAGCTGAAATAAAATTAAAGGAATAACGAGCCCCCCAATTCTGATAAACATGATTCTGCACTTCCCAAAAGCCCATAGACCTTATCAAATCAGGAATATAGAAATCATCCGTTGATGGATAATTGAAAAAAGGTAAAAGAAATAGAGGAAAAAGAAATAAAATAATCGAAACCCAAATTACCGACGAAAATTTTTTCACTGAATATCGATCCAAATTATTCTCTTTAATCATTTTCAGAAATTTATAGCTGGATTTGGTACAATTCTGTTTCTAAATTCAGTTCTGCTGAATACTTTATTATCAACTCTTTACGATAGTTACGCCAATTGGTTCTATCATTTAAGGCAATCTCATCCATAATTCTATTGCTAAAAATATAATTAACAGCAAATTCCCCAAAATCTCGTCGTATTAAATTTTGAATGGGTTTTAAAAGTATTTCCTTAGTTTTTTCGGCCTCCATTTTTTTTAATCGCATTTGTTTATATTCGTCTGCACCTAATTTTTTAATGGCCGGAAGTTGACTTGATAATTTTAATAATCGAATTTCATTGTTCAGTTTTTGGTATAACTCATTGAATTTCTGTTGATAAAACTCATTTTTCAAGCCATGAAATACTCCTTTTAACTGAGAAAATGACTTTAACATTTGTGGATTTTGAGCCATCTCCGTCAAAACATTATTTGAAATAATTTGATATGCCGGTTTGTCATATTCTGCGGCTATTTCCTCCCTAAAATTCCAAAAACCTTCTAAATAATGACCTTCTATTTGATTCAAATTACGTAACAGTTTGGTCGATAATTTATTATAAATCAATTGACTAAAATCTGATTCAGACATCTTAATATTTTCCTCCTCCATCCAAGATAACATGTTTTTCGACCGGAGCAATTCCATAAAACCGTTTCTCAAATCATCTAACCAAATAACATCTCCGGCTGCATAGTCAATTTGTTGGGTTTTTAGAGGACGACTGCACCAATCGCTAATTTGCTGGTTTTTTTCAATCGTAATTCCCAGATGACTAAAAACCACATCAGCTAATGAAATTTTCTCATAATTCAAAAATTTCGCAGCCATCGAAATATCAAATAGATTTCTGGGAAAACATCCCATCGAATGCAACAAACGCAAGTCTTCTCCAAAACTAAATACTGTTTTTCGGATAGATTCATTTTCAAGAATTCCAAAAAATTGCTGAATATCAATATAATACGGATCTAAAACATACGCATCGTTTTTCAAGCCTATCTGCATAAGGCAAAGTTTAAAACCGTAATGATGCAAATTGTTGTCAAATTCCAAATCCACTGATATTTCTTTGGAGCCAGACAATAAGTGGTAAACTTTAGCAGCTTTTGTTGCAGAATCTATATAAAAGGTATTCGTACTCACTATTTGTTCACTGGAATTTTGTTTACTCTATTTGCATGACGTCCACCTTCAAACTGAGCTGTCAAAAAAGCCAATGCAATCTCTAAAGCATATTCTTTTGCAATAAAACGAGCCGATAAACTCAACACATTTGCATCGTTATGCTGCCGGCCCAATGCAGCCAATTCCGTATTCCAGGCCATGCAAGCTCTCACACCTTGATGTTTGTTTGCTGTTATTGCTGCGCCATTTCCACTGCCACATGCAATTATACCAAGCAAAAATTCTCCTCTTTCAATAGCTTCTGACAAAGGATGAATATTATCGGGATAATCTACCGATTCTGAGCTATAGGCTCCAAAGTCTTTAAGTGAATAACCTCTTGTTGATAACTCCGATTTTAAAAACTCTTTTAAATCATAAGCTGCATGATCACAGGCAATTGCAACATTCATATCTGTAAAATTTATGGTTGAACACATCATTGTTAATAACTGCAAATTAACAAAAACTTACCCGATTTTTCTAATTTACTTTAATTGAAGATGTTAATAATTAATTAACATAATAATTTTTATCTTAAGTCATTGTAAACTAATAGTGTCGTATTTATTAACATAAGAATGGTTAATATCGTGTTTCGAACGTTCATAATTACTAATAACCTTTCAACTGTTTTTTTTCATCACATTATCTCTTTTTTTATCAAAAACTTTTTGGAATTTTCTGACAGTTAATCAACATTTTTTGACCTTGTTGATATCGACAATTTTTCAACAGATATTAATATTAACCGCATGTTAATAATTCATTAAAATATTAAAAATGATATGATTCGATAGTGAATAAAAATGCTGATATTTTCCTGAAAACATTAAAAACAGCCCTTACCAAGAAACTTATACACATATTAACATCACTACTACTACTAATACTTTCTTTTAAAAAATTAATTATTTTTAATATGCTTCGCATTCAATTGCTAATCTATAAATTTTTTAATCTGTATTTTTGCAGTTCAAATTTATAACTATGACTTCAGAAATTATTTCAAAAATCGAACAGTTAAAAAGCGAAAAAAACGCCATAATTTTAGCACATTACTATCAAACGGCTGATATTCAAGATATAGCAGATTTTGTGGGCGATAGTTTGGCGCTGGCTCAAAAAGCTCAAGTTATCAACAGCGACATTATTGTTTTCGCCGGTGTACATTTTATGGCCGAAACGGCAAAAATTATTAACCCAAAGGCTAAAGTGTTGCTTCCTGATTTGGATGCCGGATGCAGTTTGGCCGATAGTTGCCCTGCAGAGAATTTTAAAACTTTCAAAGAACGTTACCCGAATCATACGGTCATTAGTTATATCAATTGCACTGCCGATTTGAAAACGATGACCGACATCGTCTGTACCTCGAGCAATGCGGTTAAGATTGTGAATTCGCTGCCCAAAGATGAAAAAATCATTTTTGCTCCCGACCGAAATCTTGGAGGATATATCAACAAACTAACCGGACGAAATATGGTTTTATGGGATGGCTCTTGTGAAGTACACGACATCTTGGAAGCAGAAAAAATCGTTCAGCTCAAAATTGAAAATCCGGATGCAAAATTGATTGCTCATCCTGAATGTCAGGGTGCTGTTTTGGAATTAGCTGATTTTGTAGGTTCTACTTCGGCTCTTTTGGATTTTACGAATCGCGATTCTGCAACGAAATATATTGTTGCAACGGAATCCGGAATTTTGCATCAGATGTATAAGCAAAATCCTGAAAAAGAATTTATTATCGTTCCTTCTGATGAAATTTGTAATTGCAATGATTGCCCTTATATGAAAAAAATTACCTTAGAAAAAATTCTGTATGTTCTTGAAAATGAAACTAATGAAATTATTTTGCCTGATGATGTAATGCAAAAGGCAATAAAACCAATTCAACGAATGTTAGATATATCTTAAATTCAATTCCTTATGAGAATTTTTATTCTATTGGTTTTAGTTTTTACTTATTTTTTTGGAATATCCCAAGATACGGTTGTTCAAAATGGCTATCAAGTTTTTCGATATCCTAATGGCATCATCAGTAGTGAAGGCACAATGCGAAATGGTCAGCCGGATGGTTATTGGAAAACGTATTACGAAAATGGCATTATTAAATCGGAAGGCAATAGAAAAAACTATGAATTGGATAGTTTGTGGAAATTTTATGATAAAGAAGGAAATATTTCGGTAAGTATTTCCTACAAAAATGGCAAACAAACCGGACCTCGAACAACGTATTTGCCTGATAAAAAGATTGTGGAGTTTTTTGACAGCAATGTTAAAACCGGTGTCGCAACGGAATATTTTAAGTCAGGAAAAATTCTCCGCACCATACCTTATTCTGAGGGATTAGAGGATGGATATTCCGTTTCTTATGCCGAAGATGATGGTAGAATTTTGGAACTTACGAAGTATAAAAAGGGTTATTTGATTAACTCTGAAAAAGTAAACCGATTTAACAAAGAAGGAAAAAAAACCGGAATTTGGAAAGAATTTTACAGCGGGGAAGATTATAGGACTAAGAACGAAATTCCCTATCGAAATGGTGAAATTGATGGATATGTAAAGTACTATGATGAAGCAGGTAATTTGGATAATATTCAAAAATTTGTCAATGGTGTTTTAGTGGTGGATCCTCCTGAACTTGCTGAATATGAGCTGCGTTTTGATTATTATGCGGATGGTTCTGTAAAAACAATCGGTAGTTATAAAGACGGAGTAGCGCAAGGAGTTAGGCGCGATTATGCACCGGATGGCAGCATTGTTTCGGCTTATATTCTTCACCAGGGACGAATTGTAGGAAAAGGTATCATCGACGAAAATGGCCAAAAACAAGGCTCGTGGCAAGAGTATTTTTTGAGTGGACGGCTGCAGGCGGAGGGAAGCTATACAAATAATGTACGAACCGGCCTTTGGAAATTTTATTTTGAAAACGGAAATCTGGAACAATCAGGTGATTATGACCAAAATGGACTTGCAAAGGGAGAATGGCGTTGGTATTATCCCAATAAATCATTGCGGAGGGTCGAACGACTTTTTGAAGATATTCATCAGGGTGAAATGATTGAGTACGCTATGGATAGCAGCATTTTGGTAAAAGGTAATTTTGTTGATGGTTCCAAGGAGGGTTTCTGGGTTCAAAATGTCAATGGATACAGAACAGAAGGGGATTATTTGGATGATGTTCGCGAAGGTTATTGGAAATCTTTTTATCCAAATGGTACAGTTTATTCTGAAGGAAATTATATTGATGATTTTCAGGATGGCGTGCATATTTGGTATTATGATAATGGAAATATTCGAGAAAAAGGTAATTATACTATGGGACTCAAGGATGGTGAATGGAAGTATTATAGTGAAGAAGGTAACTTAATAATAGTCGTCATTTATAAGTCAGGCATTGAAATTCAATATGATACAAGAAAAATCGAACCTGAAATTTCTCCGGAGGAACTTACGGAATAATCTCTCCTTATTTGCTAATTTATGTTTGGCTTTATTAACAAGTTCGGTATCCGTTTTAGACTATCTTCGCAAAATGTTTATTACTTTTAAATACCTTAATAGTTTTTTATGTCAAATGCCCATTCCTTCCACATACCTGTAATGGGTATTGGTTTCACAATAGATACACCTCTCAAAGTTTCTCATTTAGGTATCGACTCTGTAATTTCATTGGTTGATGATGTTTTATTGGAAAAACTTCGTAAAGTTTTCTCTCAAAAATTTAAAATTCCTTATTTTGAAATTTCAGAGAAAATGGAGGATTATAGAGCTAAACGAATTACGTCCTATCTCAATTTGCTTAATAGTTTAGTCGATAAGCGAATTGACGAAATGAAAAGTTCCGTGAAAGGAAAGTATTCTGATTTCTTAGATTATTTCGATTATTTGTCGGATCAAACACCCCTGAAAAAAGAGTTTTTAGCGTATCAAAATCGCAATTCAAATATTAGTCATCTTATTGAAACATTTAAAAATCAGTTGGTTAAAGGAAGTATTGATGTCAACATTATGACTAAGGTTGATAAGATTAATTATAAAAACGGTAAAGAATTGCCACAAGAATTTAACGATGCTCATGCGGCGTTGCGTGGATTTGCCAACAGTAACTTAAATTCTTCTGTAATTCTTTCTGCCGGAATGAACCCTCGCTTATATGCTTATATGGAGTCTTTTCCCGATTTCTACCCCGATAAAAATGGAATCCTAAAAAAGAAAATTGTTTTGAAAGTTAGTGATTTTAAATCGGCATTAATTCAGGGTAAATATTTGGCCAAAAGAGGTTTGTGGGTTTCGGAGTATCGTATCGAATCAGGGCTAAATTGTGGTGGTCATGCGTTTGCTTCCGATGGTTTGCTGATTGGGCCAATCTTAAATGAATTTAAACAAAAACGCGCTGATTTATACCATCAAGTCTTTGAACTTTTAAAAAAATCTCTTGAATCAAAGAACTACAATTTGGAAAACTTTGAACCTAAATTGGTTTTAACGTACCAAGGCGGTGTGGGTACTAACGAAGAGCATGAGTTTTTGAAGGAATACTATCAACTCGATTCCGTTGGTTGGGGAACGCCATTCCTGTTAGTAGAAGGTGTTACGGCTGTCGATCAAGAAACCAGAAATCGTTTGATTAAAGCCGAAGAAAATGACTTGTATTTGAGTAATATTTCTCCACTTGGTGTGCCTTTCAATACGTTGCGTGGAAATACTAAAGATGCTGAAAAACAAGCGTATATAGCCGAAGGACGTCCCGGAAGTGATTGTCCTCGTAAGTTTGTTAAATTGAATACCGAACTCACTAAACGCGGAATTTGTACAGCTTCAAGAGCATATCAAAACTTAAAAATTAAAGAATTAGATAAGCAAGACTTGTCCAAGCAAGAATATCAAAAACAGTACAATGCCATTGTTGAAAAGGATTGTATTTGTGCCGGCTTGGGAACCTCTGCTTTAAAGGTAAATGGTGCAGATTTCTCAGATGTAGGTCCTGGCGTTTCCGTATGTCCGGGTCCAAATATGGCCTATTTTGATAAACAAATTTCTTTGAAAGATATGATTGGCCACATTTATGGTAAAACTAATGTTCTATCAACAAAAAATCGCCCTCATGTGTTTATTAAGGAAATGCAACTCTATGTTGATTTTTTGAAAAATAGAATTTCAGCCGCTGCTGTTCCTGATATTTCTATGGTTTCATTCGCCGACAACCTCTTAAAAGGAATTAGTTTTTATATCGAAATGTTTAATCAAGTCAAAGTAACTGTCGATAGCATTAAATCAAAATCGCTTATCGAATTGGAAAAAGCGGAAATTATTGTTGAGAATTTGCGAAATGAAATTTTGACTTTTATGTCATCTAAAGAGTTGGATAACCATATTATTCCGTCTTTTATTAAAATTCCTATTACTAAATAGTTTGTCGAAAATCTTTTTGGATGAATACTAAATTGACTCTCGGTTTTTCATCATGCCCCAACGACACTTTTATGTTCGATGCCATGATTCATCATAAAATTGATACCGAAGGACTTGACTTTGAGTTGTTTATTGGCGATATCGAAGAGCTTAACCGAAAAGCTTTTGCTTCTGAACTGGACATCACAAAAATTAGTTTCAACGCCTTCACACAACTTACCGATACATACAAACTCTTGACTTCCGGAGCTGCTCTTGGCGAAAACTGTGGCCCTTTGCTCGTGGCAAAACGTCCGATTAGTGAAAGTCAATTTGCGTCTTGTTCTCTTGCCATTCCCGGATTCAACACTACTGCTAACCTGTTGACCTCTTATCTTTTTCCTGATTTGACTGCAAAATCCGAATTGCTCTTTTCTTCTATCGAGCAGGCAGTTATTGACGGTCATGTCGATCTTGGTTTGATAATCCACGAAAGTCGTTTTACCTACGAATCGAAAGGTCTGGTTAAAATTGCCGATGTGGGTGAAGTGTGGGAAAAGAAAACCGGAACCCCTACCCCGCTTGGTGGAATTATAATCAAAAACAGTTTGGATATTGAAACTCAACGTAAAGTAAACCGCGTCTTAGAAAAATCGGTTCGATTTGCTTTTGCTAACCCGACCTCAGGCTTGGATTTTATTAGGCAACATGCTTTTGAAATGAGTGATGAAGTGATGTTTAAGCATATCCAACTTTATGTCAATGAGTTCAGTATAAACTTTGGTGAGGCCGGACGAAGTGCTATTATTCAACTGTTTGATGTTGCTGCTCAATTAAAAAAGATTTCTATTATTCCTCCTCTCCATCAAATTATCGTTTCCTAAGCGAAAACTCCTCAATTATTTGGTATTCAGCTCCTGATTTTTTCAAAATACTCTCATAAAGATAGATTTTATCTATGGTTATTTCTTGAATTTTCGGAAATCGTAAGTCCTCTATTACCTGCTGAAAATATCTTTTAGAATCTATTTTTCGAATACGACCTAAGGTTAGATGTGGTACAAAATTCTGTCTGTCAACTTCATATCCTAATGGAATTAATTCTTGATGAATTGCTTGAGCCAACTGTCCCAAGGTTTTATTATCCTCGAAACTTAACCAAATAATTCTGGGTTTGTAGCTGCTTCCAAAAATTCCTAAGCTATTTGAATGAAGGGTAAACTCAATCACATCTTGCGTTATGTTGTTCAAAATTTGTTCAATTGAAGGAATTGTTTCCAATGCGGTATTACCTAAAAATTTTAATGTAATATGTTGATTTTCCGGCTTAGTCCAATAAATAGTACTTCCACCAAGTTTATTTTTTAGTGAATTTTGTAACAATACTATTTCAGGCACGTCTGAGAGGTCGATTGCAATAAAGAGTCGTTTCATTTACAATTTTAAATAGTTAAAGCACAGATAATTACTAAAAGTCTTGAACGTTTTACGAATAGAGATTTAGACAGTTTTGTTAAATAAATCTAATAATGGAAACTTAATATACATTTTAAGTTTCCAACGTTCAAAAAGGAATATCTTTGCCGCCCAAAATTATGATTTTATGGAAAGTAAATTAGAAGAAATACTTGAAGTCTCCGAGCAGCTCTTTCGACGAAATGGCATCCGCAGCGTTTCGATGGATGATATCTCTAATGCTTTGGGTGTTTCCAAGAAAACCTTATATAAGCATGTTTCCGATAAAAACCGATTGGTTAATCTAACTCTCGAAAATGCAATTGCTCGACAACGTTTGCAACAAAAGGATTGTGAAAAAGGTGCGAATGCCATCGAATCTTTTTATATGGTTTATAAAAATCTGACGGATATGATTCGTCAAGCAAATTTTGCAGTAGAATATGATTTGCAAAAATATTATCCAAAACTTTATCTGAAAATGCGGGAATTACGTCACGAAAAAATGAAATCCGGTATTACAGAAAATCTTAAACGTGGAATTCGTGAGGGTTTATATCGTGAAGATTTGGATGTGGAAACTATCACCAAATTGAATGTTCTATTAAGCGAGTCGATGCACGATTATGATTTTTTAGAAGATAATAAAGACCGTTTGATTCATATTTTACAAGTCAATTTCGACTATCATATTCATGCAATTGTTACCGAAAAGGGTTTACAGGTTTATTTAGAAATATTAAAACGAAATAAAAATTTATTTTAAAGTGATGAAAAAATTAACGAGTGTAATTAGTGTTATATTGCTAATATTCAATTTATTAGATGTTAATGCGCAGCAAACGCATCGAGTCGATTACAAGACGATAATTAGTTTGGCCAAGCAGCAGAATATAAATGTTCGAAATGCTCTCTACGATGTGGATATTGCTCGAAAACAAGTGTGGGAGACCACGGCTCAAGGTTTACCTCAGGTTTCCTCTACTCTATCTTACAACAATAATCTGGATCTTCCGGTGACTCTTGTACCAGCTCTGCTTTTCAATCCGGCTGCTGGTCCCGATGATTTTGTTGAAATGAAATTTGGGGTGCAACACAATGCCCAATTTAATTTTCAGATTAGTCAGTTGGTTTTCAATGGCTCTTATATCGTTGGATTACAAACAGCCAAAACGTTTAAACTGCTAAGTGAGCAGAACTTGCAACGTACAGAATCAGAAGTGGTTAAGAACGTTCAACAAAGCTACTTCACCCTATTATTTTCCATGAAGAATCTACAGATTTTGCAAAAAACGCATGATGATATGGAGAAGAATTATTTGGAAATTAAAAAAACCTATGAAGCCGGTTTAGCCGAAGAAACCGCTGCTGACCAGTTATTGCTAAACAAACTAACCTTAGTTAACGCAGTTAGAAATGCCAAACGTCAAATAGAGGTTCAGTTGGATTTGATAAAAATTCAAACCGGAATCAACCTTTCTGATTCCATTGTTATCACCGACAGTTTGGATATGGTGTTTTCCGGTCAAGCAAAGGAGCACCTTCTTCTAAGCCCGCTCGACATAAGTCAAAATCCAGATTTAAAATTGTTAACTACTCAAGAGGAAATTAATTATCAGCAAGTTAGATTACAAAAATCCACTTTGCTACCAAGTGTAAACGCTTATTTTTCGCATAGTCAGAGTGGCCAAAGCGATGAATTTACCTTCTTGGAAAAAGACCAAAAATGGTTTCCAAGTAATGTTGTTGGTGCGTCAATTTCGATTCCTATCACTACTTCAGGAGGAACAATTTCAAGAATAAAACAGGCGGAATTAGAATTACAAAAAACTAAGAATAGTCGCTTTTTGTTGGAGCAAAACTTGACAATGAGTGCTCAATCTGCTAAAAATAAGCTACTTAACGAATATGAAACGTACAAAATTTCATTGCAGAATTATGAATTGGCCGAGCGTATTTATAAACGAGCCTTGGTTGAATTTAAGGAAGGTATGCTTTCAAGCACCGAACTTACTCAACTTAATACTCAGTATTTTAATAATCAATCGGCTATGTTTGCTGCCATGCTCAATGTGCTCAATGCACAAATCGAATTACAATCAATTTTAGGAAATCAATAACAATAAATAATACCATTAAACAATGAATAAAACAATCATTATCAGCATAATAACAATTATAGTTTTTGCTGTATCCTGTAAAAACGGAGGAAACGATTCTGAAAAAATCAAAAAACAAATTGAGGCTTACGAGTCTGAAATTATTGAAATTAGAAGCAAAATTGCCGATTTGCAGCACCAACTCGATACTATGGAAACTAAAGATGTGGGTGGTGCTATTTTAGTTGGTATCGAAACAATTAAACCGCAACATTTTGTAAATTATATCGATGTTGTCGGTAATGTTGAGTCTGATTTGCAATCCTTAGTAAGTCCGGAATCCAATGGACAGATTGAAAAGGTTTATGTACGTGAGGGAGATTACGTGTCGTCAGGTCAATTGATGGTTAGCCTCAAAACAGACGTAACCGATAAATCCATCAATGAGGTAGAAACTTCGTTGGATCTTGCAAAAACGGTTTACAATAAACAAAAACAGCTTTGGGATCAAAAGATAGGTTCGGAGATTCAATATCTTCAAGCAAAAAACAACTACGAGTCTATGCAAAACCGTTTAGCTACTTTGAAAGCACAACTTGCAATGGCACAAATAAAAGCCCCTTTTGATGGATATGTGGAAACTATTTTTCAGAAGGAAGGCGAAATTGCCGCTCCAGGACGTCAGGTTATTGAATTGGTCAACCTTAATTCGTTAAAGGTAACTGCTGATGTTTCAGAATCTTATGTGGCTAATATCCATGTTGGTGATAGCGCCATAGTGACCTTTTCCTCCTTCCCTAATTTGATTATAAAAGCGCCAATCAGTTTTGTTGGTTCCGTCATTAATCCAAATAATCGGACTTTTCGAATCCAAATCGACATTCCTAATAAGGAAAAATTATTGAAACCAAATTTGATAACTAATATTAAATTAACGGAATCGGACTTCCAAAATTCTATTGTTATTCCTTCCATTATTATCAAAAATGATGCTTCAGGACGAAAATATATTTATGTTCTGTCTGAGAATGAATCGAAGTATATTGCCACCAAGAGATATATTTCCACTGGAGCCAGTTATGGAAATAAAACATTGGTTGTTAGCGGATTAAATTCTGACGAACAAATAATTAGTCAAGGGTATAACTTAGTTAAAAACGGAAGTCAAATTCGTTTTAAATAACTTTTAAGATGAGTAAAAAAGAAAAAAAACAACATAAGCAGGATTCCGTTATCCGGGATTTTAAGCTTACAACAGCATCCATTAATAACCGAAATACAATCATATTTCTAACCTTAATATTTGCTGTTTTTGGCATATTGACCTACATTCAGATGCCAAAAGAATCGTTTCCGGACATTAAAGTACCTCAGATTTTTATCAAAACCATTTACCCCGGAAACCCTCCGGTAGATATGGAAAATTTGGTTACTCGTCCTCTTGAAAATGAGCTACATACTATTAAAGGAGTAAAAAAGCTAAGTTCTACTTCCTCGCAAGATAATAGCGATATTATTGTAGAGTTTAAGAGTGATTATGATATTAAAACCGCTCTACAGGACGTTAAAGATGCTTTGGATCGGTCCAAAAGTGAACTTCCTGACGACCTTCCGGTGGATCCAATTGCCTTAGAACTTGATGCCAGTGAATTTCCAATATTAAGTATTAATATGTCAGGAGATTTCAGTATTGAAGAATTACGCAAGCTTTCCGAAGAGTTAAAAGATGAAATTGAATCGGTATCGGAAATCTCCAAAGTTGAAATTAAAGGCTTAAACGACAGACAAATAAATGTTTATGTCGATCAGGATAAAATGCTGGCAAATAATATTAGCTTTCAGAATATTGATGATGCGATAAACTTTGAAAATATGGCTGTTTCGGGTGGTGATTTAGTAACGGATAATACCAGCCGCGCAGTTCGTATTGATGGCGAATTTAAGCATGTGGCTGAAATGGCCGACATCATCGTTAAATATGAAGATGGTAATATTGTTTATCTGCGCGATATTTTGAAAGATAATGTTGTGGTTGATGGTTACGTCGATCCTCTAACTTTTGCCCGTCTCGACAAACAATCCGTAGTTTCGCTTCAAGTAGTAAAAAAATCAGGAGAAAACTTGCTCATTGCAACGGAAAAGATTAATAAAATATTAGAAGAATCGCGCAATAATGGAATTCTACCTGACAATGTTAACTTAGTGATTACTAACGACATGTCCGATTTTGTAAAAAAGCAAGTGAGTAATTTGGAGAATTCCATAATCATGGGTATGATTTTCGTCATCAGTGTATTATTCTTCTTTTTAGGTTTCAGAAATGCACTTTTTGTCGGACTTGCCATTCCAATGTCGATGCTTATTTCGTTCATCATTCTTGGCTTTATGGGCTATACTATCAATATGATGATTTTGTTTGGATTGGTATTAGCTCTCGGTATGCTTGTCGATAATGCCATAGTTGTTGTGGAAAATGTTCACCGGTTTATTGACAAAGGTTTAAACGTAAAAGAGGCTGCCCGTCAGGCGGTTGGTGAAGTGGCTTGGCCTATTATTGCTTCTACGGCTACCACTCTTGCTGCCTTTTTTCCTCTAATTTTTTGGCCGGGAATCGTGGGTAATTTTATGAGTCTTTTGCCCATAACCCTAATCGTTGTTCTTTCCGCTTCACTTTTTGTGGCCTTAGTTATTGTTCCTACTTTCATTGTGATTTTCATTAAACCGGGAAATGAAGAACATCCTCCCATTAGAAAGAAAGTTGTGCGTAGTTCCATTATTATGTTAGTAATACTGACTTTAGGCTACATCTCAGGCATATACTGGTTAGCTAATTTTGTGCTTTTCATGTTTTTATTGATAGTCGCAAACTATTTGTTCTTATATCGTTGGAGTCAAAAATTTCAGGCAAATTTTCTTGATTGGCTGGAAGGATGGTATTTAATCGTTTTACATTGGGCCTTAGATAAAAAACGACCTCGTTATCTGCTTGTTGGAGGTATTTTATTGCTTATTGCTACCATTATTTTTTATTTTTCCATCGGAACTAATGTATTGTTTTTCCCGAATAGTGAACCCAGATTTATCAACATTTCAATGGAATTGCCCATAGGAACTGATATTGACAGCACGAATAAATTTGCTTATCATATTGAAAATAAGATTAATAGAGTGTTAGTTAAAGACTCATCAATCATAAAATCGGTTTTAACTACCGTTGGTAAAGGTGCTGTTGGAGAAAATGAACAAGCCTTTGGAAATACTCCTGAAAAAGCTATTATCACGGTCACATTCATCGACTATGAGCTTCGGCGTGATCATCGAAACACCAACGAAATATTGAAGGAAATAGGTGATTCTTTGATTGGAAATTATCCAGGAGTACAAATTTCAATTGAGAAAAGCGCAATGGGTCCTCCAACAGGAAAACCGATTAATCTAGAAATTGTGGGGCCAAAGTATCCACAACTTATTGCCATTTCGGATTCGATGATGGCGTTTATCGAAAACGCCGCAATACCGGGAATAGAAGCATTAAAACGTGATTTAAATACCGGAAAACCCGAATTGATAATTGATATCGATAGAGATAAAGCTCGCCGATTTGGATTATCAACCGGACAGATTGCAGGAGCTATACGAACCTCTCTTTTCGGAAAAGAAGTTAGCGACTTTAAGGAAGGTGAAGATAAATATCCCATTCGGCTTCGATATTCTGAATCTTATCGAACAGACATCAATAGCCTTATGAACCAAATAATTAGCTTTAGAAATAATAGTGGAAAATTGCTTAAAGTACCGGTTTCGGCAGTTGCCACTATCTCCTATAGCAATACTTATGGTTCTGTTAATCGTAAAGATATGGATCGTGCAGTCACAATTTACTCGAATGTCATTGAAGGTTATAACGCGAACAACATCAATCAGCAACTGAAACGAATGCTTAAGTCTTTTGAGATGCCGGAGGGTTATTCTGTCAGTTTTACCGGAGAACAGGAAGATCAAGCCGAGGCTATGAATTTCTTAATTAAAGCACTTGGAATTGCTATTTCATTTATTTTCCTAATCTTAGTGACTCAATTCAACAGTTTTGCAAAACCTTTTATTATAATGATATCGGTATTATTTAGCACAATTGGTGTTTTTGGTGGTTTAGCAACGTTTCACATGGATTTTATTATCATTATGACCGGTATTGGAATCATATCGCTTGCCGGAATTGTGGTCAATAATGCTATTGTTTTGATAGATTATATCGACTTGTTAAAAAATCGTCGGAGAAAGGATTTAGGACTCGAACCCGAAGATAATTTGACGATAGAAGACACGATTAAATGTGTTGAAGAAGCCGGAAAAACTCGATTAAGACCAGTTCTGCTTACTGCCATTACAACCGTCATGGGTCTAATACCTATGGCAATTGGACTCAATATAAGCTTTGGAACTTTGCTGACTAATTTTGATCCTAATTTCTATATCGGTGGCGAAAATGCCGACTTTTGGGGTGCTATGAGTTGGACGGTAATTTTCGGATTAGTTTTCGCAACTTTCATGACTCTTGTTCTTGTTCCGGTTATGTATGTAGTTGGAAATAAGATAAAATTAGCTTTCACAAAGAAACCTACTTATGACAAGATTATTGAGCAAGAATAAAATGGATATTTAAAATCAAAAAAGGGAGCTTTTCATGCTCCCTTTTTTGTTTCTTTGTTTGCTTGTTACTACTCGTTTACTGGCTTGCTATTACCGAAATTACTGCAATTGCAGCCATAGCAATCCCGTAGATGATGTACAGGTAGTATTGTTTAATCTTTTGTACCATGGCTTTAAATATTTAAGTTAATAATAGATGAATTTTAGTTTAATTTAATGAGCTATGTTTTTAAGACGATAATCTTATGCAAATACTTGGTTACCACAATCATAATTTTTTCTGTGATGGAAAAGAAGCTCCTGAAAAATATATTTTAGAAGCTGTAAATCAGGGTTTTACACATTTTGGATTTTCAAGTCATGCCCCGTTTTTTTTTGATAATCCTTGGAGCGTTCCTGTTGAAAAATTGGATGAATACTCAAAAACCATCGATTATTTAACACAAAAATATCAAGATCAATTGACGATATTAAAGTCTTTGGAAATTGATTTCTTACCAAATAAAATAGCTTCTTTCGACTTTTTTAGGGAGAAATATTCCTTACAATATGTCATCGGATCCATACATTATGTTTTGCATCCGACATCAAAAGAGATTCTTTTTATTGACGGTTCGGCGGATAGTTTTGCCAAAAATTTTCATCGCGTCTTTCAGGCTGATGCTGAATTTGTCATCAAATCATATTTTGAACAAACCAAGCAGATGATTCTTATCGGAAAGCCTGACATTATTGGCCATGTGGATAAGTTGTTGATGAATTTGAAGCCATTTTTTCCTGATAATCAGCCTTTTCCAAGTTGGTATATTGCAGAGATGGAAGACCTTTTGAAAACTATTTCTGATAGTAAAACTGTCTTAGAGCTTAATATGCGTGGCTTAATCAAAGGAAAATGGCACACGGCATTTATCGACGAATTCTTTCTGCCATATTGCAAAAAGCACCGTATTCAAATGGTTGTCAGCACAGATGCTCATCATCCTGAGGAGATTTCAAAATTTTATGAGTTAGGTCTTCAAATGTTGTTACGTTCAAATATTAACGAAATTTCAAAATGGTATCCGCATGGATGGGTTTCGGAAACAATTTAAATTTAATGCTCATATCATGTTTAGATAAAAAATTGTTTAGTACATTTGTGGCCGTATATTTTTTACGTCAAAGCTTATTTTGTTATAATTTATTCACAATCACCAAATTTATTCGTATATGAAAAACTTATTGAAAATTTTTAGTGTCGTGCTGATAGTGGTAGTTATTGGCTTGACATCATGCAAAAAACAAAGTGGTAATTACAATTTTATCCCATCAAATGCAACCGTGGTAATGGTTTTTGATGGCAAAAGCATCAGTGAGAAATCTGGTTATACCACTTTTGCCGAGTCTAATGCTTATAAACTTTTTAAGGAGGAATTAGCTCAAGAGGAGGCGGAAACATTCAAAATTTTGGATCCTATTATGAACAATAGCAATGAGAGTGGTCTTGATTTAAAGAAAGATATCGTTGCTTTTACCTTCAAAAATGGAGAAAATAATTTTGTAGGAGTTCATTTTCAACTTACCGATAAAACTAAAGTGGAGAAATTACTTTCCGACATTGCGGCTTCTAATGAAGAGCCGATTACCATTGGAAGTGAAAATTCATACAGTTTTATGGTTTCTGAAGATCAGGAAGCACCTCTATTAATATGGAACGATAAGCAATTGTTGATGCTCACCGTTATGGATGGCGTACAAAATTTTGAGGTGGCAAAAACGCAAGCAATGACGCTTTTTCAACAATCGGAAAAGGAGTCGATTGTTTCCAATAAAGATTTCAGCGATTTTGCTTCCAATAAAAAGGATTTGAGTTTTTGGATGGATTACGCTGTTCTCTATGACTTCGTTCCTGGAGTTCAGTCGGCAATGATGCAGTCGGCAATGCCAGTGGATATGAAAGGAGTTTTGCTTCAATTCTTCATTGACTTTCAAAAAGGTAAAATGGTTTTGAGTTACAAAACGATATTGAATGAAGAAATGAAATCTTATATGTCAGATAATCAGATTATTAAGGATAAATTTGATATCGAACTTCTTGAAGTAATGCCTTCACAGTCTCATGCAAATTTTGCAATAGCCTTCGACTTTTTGGCCTATTTCAATATTATGAAGAGCACTTTGGAACAGAATCAAATGAATGTGGATATGTATGACCAAGAATTTAAAAATCAAACGGGTATGACTATAAAAGAAGCGCTCAATGAATTTGGAGGAGAGTTGGTTATTAATGTGCATAAAATTGACATGAAAGAGGTTGAGAAGGTTGATTATATGGCTTATTATCAAGCTGGTGGCGAAGGGAATATTGAAGATTTTAAGAAAGTTGTCGTGCAGCCCGTTCCCTATTTTACGGTTGCTATGGAAATGAACAACGACAAGTTGTTTAATATTTTAATCGAAAAGACTGGCAATCTTTTAGTAAAAACAGGATCTTACTATACAATACAAAATGAAAATATGGAGGGTTATCTTGGACTTTTTGGTAAAAAATTAGTGTTCACCAACGACAAAAATTTGATAGATCAAGTTACGGATGGCGCTTATGATGGCGAAACTTTAGCAAAATCGGAAATAGCAGATAATTTGAAGAAATTCCCAGCTTATGGATTCATAGACCTCAATATGGATAATTATCCTGAAGGCCTGAAAACCACCATGGTTGATATGATGGGTGCTGATGATTTTGACGTGTTTGCTTCCATGATGAAAGAATATAACAAACTGGAAATTAAACCATCGTCAGCCTACGAAGCCGAAATGATTTTATGGCTCAAGGATGATAGTCGTAACAGTTTGGAAATCATGCTTAAAAGTGTTGATAACAACATCGAAGCAATTGCAAATTAAACAATAAATCGTTTTTATATCAAACTGCAATCTTTTCGTTAGGTTGCAGTTTGGTTTTTATAAACCTCATCCATGGAAATTTTCTTAGATCATGTCATTCCCCATCCAATAAGAGATATTTTTAGCTCAGAATCGAATATTTGGAATAAGAAACTCTTGTTGGAATCCGAGAAACTATATCAAATAAGTGCAGCTTCCGGAGTTGGAAAAACAACTTTTCTGAATTTAATATATGGCAGTCGTAAGGATTTTGAAGGTTCTATTTCTTTAGACCATAGAAATGTCCATCAGCTCTCTTTTAAAGATTGGTCGAACCTACGCAAAAATCAGGTTTCTATGGTATTTCAAGGGTTATCTCTTTTCAATAATTTGACGGTGTTTCAAAACATTTTATTGAAGAATCAGCTCACCAAACAAAAGTCTCCAAATCAGATTATGGATTGGTTAAATATCTTAGGTATAAGTAATTTGAAAGATAAACCGGCCGGAAAAATTTCGTATGGTCAAAAACAACGTGTTGCCATAGTTCGTGCACTTTGCCAGCCTTTTCAACTTTTACTTTTAGATGAACCGTTTAGTCATCTGGATAAAAATTCAGCCGAAATTGCCCTTCAACTGATATTGGATGAGTCCAATGCTAATCGTGCTTCAATTCTTCTTACAAGTTTATCCGAAACACTGATTTCAGATGATTTTTTTCTTTTAAAACTTTAATAAATGAATTGTTATATGAGTGGAGTATGTTGAAAGGTAGTAAAAGAAATTTGCTTTATAAAATTTTGTGGTCTAATTATCCTCGGACAGCATTTATTATTTCCGGTCTTGGGTTACTTTTAGGTTCCACGATTGTTTTTTTTGGCCTTGGTTTATATGTGGTTTTTCGGCAAATCCAAATGTCTGACGATCAGTTGTTTGCAAAAGATTTTATTGTAATAAATAAAAAGGTTTCTTTGCTAAATACGCTAAGTTTGAGCAACTCCGGTTTCACTGAAAACGAGTTGGCCGAAATTTCCAAACAACCTTTTGTTCTCAATCTTTCACCTTTTGTTTCCAACCAGTTTAAGATTGGTGCTTACACCGAAGCTACGGAAACAGTTCCGGGGTTTTATACGGAGTTGTTTTTTCAAGCAATCCCTGATCAATATTTAAACATTAGCGATAGCCGTTGGAAGTGGATTGAGGGTCAGAAAGAGATACCTATAGTTTTTCCAGGTGATTATTTGAAGTTGTATAATTTTGGTTTTGCAACAAGTCAAGGATTGCCTCAAATTTCGGCAAAAACTATTGGAAGAGTTTCGTTTAAAGTTAAGATTACAGGGAAAGATGGTGTGCATTATTTTTCGGCTCGAATCGTAGATGTGACAGATAAAGTGAATACCATTCTCGTTCCTTTGGACTTTATGCTTTGGGCAAATGAAAAATTTGGCGTTTCAGAGAAAAACACCTCTCCTTCGATGGTTTTAATCGAAACGCAAAACGCCGCTAATCCTAACATAGTGTCTTTTATTAAAATGAAAGGGTATGAGACTAATAATGAGCGTATTAAAAATAGTAAGACCGCTTTTTTTCTGAAAATTGTTTTTATAATTGTTTCTACTATTGGCGGTTTTATTGTTCTGTTGGCTTTGTTAATGTTTGTTTTTAGTCTCGAAATCCTTTTGCTTCGTTCCAAAGAATCTATTAAAAAAGTTTTACTGCTGGGCTATCAATACAATCAATTATTGGCGGTTTATTTATTTTTTATTGCTATTTTACTCTTTATAATTTTGCTTTTTAGCTGGATTTTATCACAGTTGGGTCTCAGTTGGGTAATACAAATAATTGTGGAAAATGGATTTAATTTGTCTGTTCCATCGGGCAATATTTTCCTATTTTTTCCTTTAATTAGTTTCGTTTTCCTCGTAGTAATAAATATGATAACAATTCGTTTTCAGTTAAGGAGAATTAACGCTGAAACCAATGATTAGCGTGCTAATTTTGCATTATGAATGAACAATACTCTCGTTTGTTGGCAAACCTCGACGAATTTATCAATCGGTATTATTTTGATCGTTTGATTCGTGGTGTTTTGTTTTTTCTATCTTTAATCCTTACCTCCTTCCTGCTCCTTGTTTTATTAGAACATTTTTTTTATTTTTCCGAAAAAATACGCTTGGTTTTTTTACTTTCATTTGTTTTAATTAGTTCATTTGCAGCTATCTATTGGATTATTGTGCCCGTTTTCAAACGTTATCGCGTCATTCCCGCAATGTCCCACAAGGATGCAGCACTTCTTATTGGCTCATTGTTCGATGAAATTAAAGATAAAATTTTCAACACGATTCAGCTTTTTGAGTCGGCTAATTTCGTTTCGTCGGATCAAATTTCGCTGCTAAATGCTTCTGTAGAACAACGAGTTAGAACGTTTGGTATTATTCGCTTTAAAAATTCTATCCGGTTGAGGCTTAACAAAAAGTATCTTAAATACGCATTGCCTCCCTTGGCCATAATTATTAGTTTAGCCCTAGGTTTTCCTACAATCGTAACAGCTCCAGCCCAGCGCATAATCTTTTATGACAGCACATTCATTCCCCCTGCTCCATTTAAATTTGTGCTATTAAACTCAGACTTATCTGTTATTGAAAAGGAAAACTTTAAAGTTAGTTTGAAACTTGTTGGAAAAACGGTTCCATCCGACGTTCTTTTACTTGTCAACGGTAGCGAGTATTTGATGAACAAGGAATCATCGGTTCGTTTTTTTCATCAAATAGAAAATATTACAGAAGATATTGAATTCCAATTTTTTGCTGACGGCTTTTATTCTGAAAAATACTACTTGAATTTGGTGTTGGTTCCGAAAATTTTGAACATTGATGTCGAAACGCAGTACCCAAGTTATATTCAAAAAACTAACGAAATCTTTAATCGCGTTTCTGAGTTAACTGTGCCTGAAGGAACTAATTTGATTTTCAAGTTAAAAAGTAAGAATACAGACACGGTTTATGTTGTGTCCGGTTTGGATTTTTTTACTCTACCTTCACCTTTTAGGTTAAAACTGAATAGAATAAAATCTTCTACGGAATTACAATTTATACCGCATGGTTTCGAAACTATTTCAGATACGATACTTTTTCCCATAAGAATAATTAAGGATGAATTTCCGGAAGTAAGGGTTACTGAGTTTACCGATTCGGTATTTGAGAATCGCAAGTTCTTTAAGGGTTTTATTAAGGATGATTATGGTTTTTCTTCCTTAAAGTTTGAAGTAAACTTTAAAACTCTATCGGATAAAGACACAACTATTTTTTCTTCAATGGAAATATCGAACTACACTTCTGGTCAGGATTTTTATCATTTTTTTGATTTCTCCGATGTTCAAGCAAAAGATAATTCCGTTATTAGTTACTCCTTTGTAGTTGCTGATAATGATGCTGTTAATGGACCTAAGATATCTCGTTCAGCTATTTTTTCTAAATATCAAAAATCGAATGAGGAGCTGTTGCAAGATGCCCAAAATCGCGAGAAACTGTTGACCGATGCAATGCAGAATCAAGTTGAAAAAGCCGCTGAACTATTTAAACAAGTGGAGCAATTGCAACAGAAAATTCGAGGTAAAAAAGAGTTGGAATGGGAAGATAAAAATCAGCTCAGTAATTTGTTAGATAAATTTAATGAATTGCAAAAAAATATTGAAAAAAGCACAGAGCAATTCAATCAGAATAGCGAAAAGGTAAAGAATGAGCTAAAGCAAACAGAGGAACTTCAAAAAAAGCAAGAAGAATTAGCCAAGCTGTTAGAGGAGGTTTTAACACCTGAGATGAAACTTATGCTTGAGGAAATGAAGAAAATGGTTGAGAATAATACCAAAAAGGAAGATATTGAGAAAGGGTTAGAACAAATGAAGTTTGATTCAGAATATTTAAAAGAACAACTCGAAAGAGAGCTTGAAATGATGAAACAACTTAAATTTGATAATTTACTACAGCAGAATATTGATAAACTTAATGAGTTGGAAAAGGAGCAAAAAAAGCTCTTGGATTCGGAAAAAATGTCGAAAGATGAGGAGTTAGAGAAACAAGAGGCAATAGGTGAAGAGTTCAAGAAGTTGCAAAACAATATGGACTCGTTACGAAAAGCCAACAACGATTTAAAAGAGCCAAATAAGTTACCAAATACAGAAAAGCAGGAGGCCGAAATTGAGCAAAACCTGAATGAAAGTGAGCAATCTTTAAAGCAAGGTAAGCAGAAAGAAGGGGCGAAAAATCAGCAAAATGCAATGGAATCCATGCAAAAGTTGTCAGAACAATTGGAAAACGCTCAGGAAAGTATGCAGCAAGATTCAGAGGGGGAGGATATAGAAAATCTAAAAAACATTTTACATAATTTATTAGAAATCAGTTTTAATCAGGAAAATTTGATTAATAAAGTTAGGTTTACTTCCAATCGTGATCCAAAGTTTCCAAGTTTTATCGAGGAGCAAAAGCGTATTATGGACGATATTATGATGGTAGAAGATTCACTGAAAAAAATAGCCTTGCGTAATCCCTCAATAGATCCAGTCGTTAGCCGCGAATTAAAAGCTATTGCACAACATAGTGAGGCGTCTTTTTTAGCCTTAAAAGAGCTTAATACCATTGGTCCTACTTCTCGTAATTCAATTAATCAATCAACATCAAATCAGCAATTTATAATGACTTCGGTAAATAATTTAGCCTTGATGTTATCAGAGGCGTTAAATCAAATGCAACAACAACAGATGCAGTCGAAGTCGGGAAAAGGTAGTTGTAAAAATCCTAAGCCTGGTTCTGGTGGTCAAGCAAAAATCAAAAGTATGCGTGAGATGCAACAAGCACTACAGAAGCAGATGGAGCAGATGAAAAAAGGCATGGAACAACAGGGAAAAGGACCGAAAGATAAAGGAAGTCAATCCGGTAAAGGTGGGGAAAAACTGAGTGAGGAGATGGCACGAATGGCAGCCCAGCAGGAAGCTTTACGTAAGATGCTTCAAGAATATCGTGAGCAGGTGGCTAAAGAAGGCAAGCTGAAAGAAGCGGGTTCGCTTGGTGAAGCTGCTCGTCAGATGGAACAAATTGAAACGGAATTGGTAAACAAAATGATTACTGCTGAAAGTTTGAAACGCCAGAAAGAAATAATTACGCGACTTTTAGAAAGTGAAAGAGCGGATCGGGAAAGAGAAATGGATGAAAAACGGAAATCTGTTGAAGGAAAAAATCCTGAAGATAGTAACAAAAATTTAATTTTGAAGTATAAAGAGTTTTATAAGGAAGATACCGATATGATAAAAACTGTTCCTCCAAATTTAAAGACTTTTTATAAAAGACTAGTAAACAGTTATTTGGATTAGTAGTTTTATAGTTTTAATGAATAATGTTAACGATATGAATAGTAATGTTCAGACTTTGTTTTTAGATTCTTGTGGCTTAGATGTCTATAAGCTGGAGTCATTTGTTGAGAGTGTGTGTGATGAAATGAATATTTACAATGAATATTTCAGCAATATAATCACTAGTGTAGTCAATTTATATGAATCAGTTTGTTCTCATTCTGCATTTAAAGGATCGCTGAAAATAGATTTTTATAACGATTCTAATGGGCTCAATTTTTTGTTTTATATAAATAATGAATCTTTAATGAGAGAGTTACAAGTTGTTCTTGAAGACCGAGCCTCGATACTAGATGATGACAACTATGATTGGATTTTCATTCTGGATCGCTTGTGTGATAGAATTGAGTTATTGGAGGAAGGAATATTACTTCAATACGATATTAAATCTATAAATGCCGAACTCGCCAACGTTAGAGTGATGTTTTTAAAATCCTATTTGGTAGGCGACAAAGTTTTCAATAATTAATGAGCGGTAAAATCAATTTTTATTACGAAGATACTGATTTTGAAATACTTAATTCTATCTTTGTTCAAAAATGGTTGTTTGATGTCTTAGAATCCAAATCGTATCAGCCCTCGAAAATCAACTATATTTTTTGTTCTGACGTTTATTTGTTGAAGATTAATCTACAATTTCTTAATCACGATTATTACACAGATATAATAACCTTTCCATATAGTTCTAATCCTAAAGGTTTAGTTTCAGATATTTTTGTGAGTATTGATAGGGTTAGAGAGAATGCCACTAATTTCGACCATTCTTTTACCGATGAGTTACACAGAGTCATGGTGCATGGAATACTACACCTTATCGGATTTGATGATCACGCAGATGAAGATAAAACCCTTATGCGTAAGATGGAAGATTATTATTTAAATTTGCGGCCTAATTCAATACTAAATTAGATCTTTCTTTTTAAAATATTGAATATTAAATTCTTATATTCAATTTCACGTGAAATATTATGTTTGAAAAATACGATATTATTGTAGTCGGAGGTGGTCATGCGGGTAGTGAAGCTGCCGCTGCTGCCGCAAAGATGGGTTCAAAAGTGCTTCTTGTAACTTTAAGCAGGACATCAATTTCGCAAATGTCCTGTAATCCCGCAATGGGGGGAATTGCAAAAGGTCAGCTTGTAAGAGAAATAGATGCTTTAGGTGGGCTTTCAGGAATCGTCACAGATAAAACAATGATACAGTTTAGAATGCTGAACCGTTCTAAAGGACCTGCAATGTGGAGTCCACGTGCGCAAAGCGATAGGCGATTGTTTAGTGCGGAGTGGCTAAATCAGCTCGAAAGTATTCCTAATTTGGATTTTTGGGAAGATATGGTAACAGGTTTAATTGTAGAAAATAATCAAATTTGCGGTGTTTCTACGGGTCTGGGGGTGGAAATTAGATCCAAAGCGGTTATACTAACTAATGGAACATTTTTAAATGGAAAAATTTTTATAGGCGAAAAAAGCTTTTCCGGGGGAAGAATAGGGGAGAAGGCGAGCTATGGAATTACGGAACAATTAAAAGAACTTGGCTTTACTTCAGATCGGATGAAAACCGGTACTCCTGTTAGGGTCGATGGTCGTTCCTTAGATTATTCCAAGATGATTGAGCAAAAAGGCGATGAGAATCCGGGAAAATTTAGCTTTACAGACACCAAACCACTTAGTCATCAGCGTAGTTGTTACTTGACTTATACAAGTGAAAATGTTCATGATATTTTGAGAACCGGATTTGATAAAAGTCCTTTGTTTATTGGTCGTATAAGTGGTATTGGTCCAAGATATTGTCCATCAATCGAGGATAAAATTGAGCGTTTTAGCGACAAAGATCGACATCAATTATTTGTGGAGCCTGAGGGATGGAATACTCATGAAATTTATGTTAATGGCTTTTCCAGTTCTTTGCCGGAAGATGTGCAGTTTAAAGCGCTTCGCCTTATTCCTGGATTTGAGAAAGCGAAAATCTTTCGCCCGGGTTATGCTATTGAATATGATTTTTTCCATCCGACTCAATTGGGCTATACATTAGAAACCAAACTTTTTGAAAACTTATATTTTGCTGGTCAAATTAATGGAACTACAGGATACGAGGAAGCTGCAGCTCAAGGAATAGTTGCCGGTATAAATGCACATTTAAAGATTCACGAGAAGGATCCGTTTATTCTATCGCGTTCAGATGCTTATATTGGTGTTTTAATTGATGATTTAATCACCAAGGGTACAGAAGAGCCATATCGTATGTTTACGAGTAGAGCGGAATTTCGAACCCTACTCCGACAGGATAATGCTGATATTCGCTTGACTCCTATGGGTTATAAAATTGGTTTGGCCGCTGAGTTACAGATGGTAAACGTTGAAAAAAAGTATGATAAGGTTAATCGAATTGTAAAGCATATTCAAAAGCAATCCGTTGAACCAACAGATATCGAGCCTTATTTAAATTCTGTGGATTCAACGCCTTTAAAACAGAAAGTAAAATTGGAAATGGTACTAACAAGGCCTCAAGTGAGTTTGAAACAATTGATCAAGTACCTTCCTAAATTGGAAAATTATATTTTAAAAAATGAGGCAACCGATGATATTATTGAGCAAGTGGAGATTACGGTCAAGTATCAATCTTATATCGAAAAAGAACAGCAGCACGCCGAGCGCATAACAAAGTTTGAAAATATCTCCTTGCCTTTAGACTTCGACTACATGAGTATTTCAGCGATTTCTTATGAGGGTCGTGAGAAACTCAATAAAATGAAGCCTACTACCATTGGTCAGGCAAGTAGAATTAGCGGAATTTCTCCTGCTGATATTTCGGTTTTATTAATATACCTTGGAAAGATTTAAAGCAAATTTAGCCGTTTTAAGCGATTTGAAGTCTTTTTGATATAAAAGGCTGCCAAGAAGGATGAAAACCTTTTATAACGCTTGATATAAAGTCGTTTTTTCTTTCAATTTTTCTTGAAATCCTTTTTTCTAACCTTTTTAGTTTTATTTTTGTGCGAATTGTTCGATCTCTTCTCAAGTAATTTTGGTCGATACAATTTCAAATAGTTGAAAATTATTAGCCATGAATATTCTTAAAGAATCTTTTAGAATTCGATTCGCAATTGTATTTTTTTTACTTGTTACTTATATGGTCTATACGTCCTTTATAAATTATAGTATAAGTAAAGGGATTCTGCATTATGGATTTTCAAGGCATATTACTAATATCGAGAATCAGATAGTTTCATTTCAAAAGAACTCACCCCCTCACTTTAGCGATGAAATCGTTGCGCTTAATTTTAGAAATGATAGTCTAATCTCATGGACTTATAATCAGTTTCCTAAGAATGTAAATCGCCTGATTAAGGATACAAATATAACATTGGTATATGATACTACAGGTATATTTTTATCGAAGCTAATCCAATATGATTCTTTTAGTGTTATTTATTTATCAAAGCTTTTAAGTCAGTATCCTTATGAAAATGAATTTCTTAAGCGAAGTTTCACGTGGAAACCGGATTTGATGAAAGGTTGCCAAATTAAATCTACTAAGTCGAATTATCCTATTAAAGATTCTAAAAGCAGAGTCTTAGGATATTTACATTTTGGAAAAAACTTCTATTCAAATTCTCAATTTACGATTCTTTATATTCTCTACCTCACTCTTTTTGTTTCTATTCTTTCTGTTCTGCTTCGACTTCTTAAAACAAAGTTTTTTAAGCGCTATCAAAGAATCTATCTATTAGCGTTCATGTCGATACTTTACCTTTTATTTGTTTCTAATTTTAGTTTTTCGTCAATAAAGTATCATCAAGTATTTCAGCCGACCTCTTTTGTCTTAACCAATTTTTTTCCTTCTGTAAATAGTTTTCTAACTTTTTTAATCGTTTTAATAACTTTTGTTCTTTTTGAAGTTGGCAAAACCCCCCAATCGTATTCACGATTTTCACGTGTATTTTGGGCATTAATTGTGGCATTTTTACCTGTGGGTTTACTGTTAATCATTCCTTCTTTAGTCGTTAATTCAGCCTCTTTTATTCAATGGAACGACTTTTCCACAATAAATCTCACAAGTTTATTGATGTATTCAATCATCTCCTTACTCATAATTCTATTAGTCATATTGACTAATCATTCTGTAAACACTGTTGGATATAAAAGCCGCTATTATATATTGTTTTCAGGAGTCTTTCTAACTTTGTTCTTACTTTTGGCCACAGATTCCTTGTTTTTGGTGCTTTTATTAGCTCTGTTCTATGCGGTTACTTACGCTTATATTCGACAATTTTGGTTTAAAACTATTAGCTTTACTATTACTTCCATTCTTATCTTTTCCTTGGCTGTAAATAGTTCAATAAATCGGAATCTTGCGGAAAAGGAATTAGATAAAAGGAAAATCTTAATTCAGACTTTAGCTCTAAATCAAGATCCGGAAGTCGAATATTTATTTTCTGTAATTGAAAACAAAATCTATAATGATTCCGTTTTTGTGCAACTTTTAGACTCAAATTGGTATAATAATGAAGCGGTTCAAAGCTACTTGAATGATACATACTTTTCAAAAAGCTCCCATTGGAAACGATATGACTTTCAATTTACTACTTGTAATGAAGTTACGAATCTTATTTTGAAACCTCAAAATGAAGAAATTAGTTGTTATAAGTTTTTTTATAATAATTTAATTTCAAAAGGAACTCTTACTTCGTCAAAAAATTTGTATCGAATGGAGTATGGTTCCGGTCAGATCAATTATCTTGGCATTTTTCGCTTTATGCTTACGCCAGACAGTGATTCCATATCGGAAGCCGTAACTGTATATACAGAAATCAATTCGAAAATCAAACGGAAGGGTTTTACAAAGCTGTTGAGCCCATCAGGCCTAGACCCATTTGAACGCATACGAGATTATAGTCTGGCTCGATACAACTATGGAACTTTGCTCGAAAACTATGGAGATTTTGCCTATCCTTCCGAAATTCAAGATAGTATGGCTGTGGGTACAATGGTTAACCTTAATTTCAATAATTATAGTCATCTGCTTTATCGACCAACTATTTCTTCTGCCTACGTTTTAAGTCGTCCTATCCCTAAAGAGTTACAATCTGTTAGCGGCTTTGCCAGTATTTTCATTTTCATTTTTCTAATTTTCCTTTTTTTGTATATCTTTTTTGACAATTATTTAATAAAAAATAGGATTCCACAAACATTTTCCTTTCGCCTGCAAACGAATATAATTTTGATTTTATCGACTTCCTTGCTTTTAGTGGCCTTTGTATCTGCTTATTATATTCGGCAATTAAGCTTAGAAAAGGATACAAAATCTCACACAAAAACTGCTTATAGTTTAAGGACTGAGTTTGAACAGAAACTTAGTAAGTCTCAAGTTGAAAAAAGTAAATTCAAAGATTACTTATACGAGCTTTCATTAAAGTTTTCAGGTGTTTTTAGCACAGATATCAATTTGTATGATTTGAATGGTCAACTCATCGTAACAACACGCCCCGAATTATTTTCCAACCGACTTTTGTCGGACTATATGAATCCCGATGCGTTAAAGGAAATACGTTCTAATAAACAGACGTTTATTAGTAAGAATGAAAAAATTGGAAGATTGAATTTTCTTTCAGCTTATATGCCGTTTCATGATGCTGATGGCGAAGTTGTAGCATTTTTACATTTGCCTTATATTGCACAGCAAGACCTATTGAGTAAAGAAATCAGTGGTTTTGTTATGACCGTAGTTAATGTTTACATGCTAATAATCGTTATTTCAACTTTGATGATTCTTCTATTTTCAAACTATATAATTAGGCCATTGCGTATGATTTCCGAAAAAATGAAGCGTATAAGTTTTGGAGGGAAGAATGAAAAGATTGAATGGAATAGGAAGGATGAATTTGGTGATCTTGTTGCTGAATATAACCGAATGGTGGATCAAATTGGACAGAGTGCTGTTTTACTTGCTCGTGCGGAACGGGAAAGTGCCTGGCAACAAATGGCGCGTCAGGTCGCTCATGAAATTAAGAACCCATTGACTCCCATGAAGTTAAGTGTTCAATACTTACAGAAAGCTTTGGAGGATAACGAGCCCGGCTGGAAGGAACGATTAAAAAACTTGAGTTCTAATTTGGTAGAGCAAATTGATACCTTAGCTTCGATTGCTACTGCTTTTTCTGATTTTGCCAAAATGCCGGTAGGTGAAATGGAAAAAATGGATCTAATTTCTGTTATTAATGCTTCAGTGGAAATTTTTAAGGATTATGACCATATTACATTTTCTTTTGATTTTTCTGCTACTGAGATTTGGGTTTTAGGTGATCGTAAAAACTTGCTACGTGTTTTTAATAATCTTATCAAAAACTCGATTCAATCAATTGATTATCAAGATAAAGGATTAATTAGTATTTCTGTTCAATCTGAGGATGAGCAATGTAAGGTTAGCGTTACAGATAATGGATGTGGCATTTCAGAGGAACTGAAATCAAGGATTTTTCAACCTGATTTTACGACAAAATCCGGAGGCATGGGTTTAGGTCTTGCGATGGTTCGAAATATTATTCTTCAGCATGGTGGTACAATCGATTTTATTTCTGAATCTAACAAGGGTACCACTTTTTACTTTTATTTGAATTTAGTAAATCATGAGTAGAGTTATAAGTTTTGAGGTTCAGAATAGTGAATTGCATGAAATTGCAATGGCAATTCGCACCAAAGTCTTCGTCGAAGAGCAAGGTGTTCCGGCAGATTTGGAATTAGAGCATGAGGAGGATTCAATCCATTTTTTACTTTATTATCGTAGAAAACCTATTGGTACAGCTCGATTTCGCGAAACGGAAAACGGTGTTAAGCTTGAGCGTTTTGCAATTTTAAAGGAGTTCCGAAAAATTGGTCTTGGAAACGATTTGATTCGATTTGTATTGACAAAAGCACGCGAAATAAAACGTCCAATTTATTTAAACGCTCAAATTCAGGTGGTCGATTATTATGCTAAATGGGGTTTTATTAAAGAGGGAGAGGCATTTTTTGAAGCCGGTATTCAGCATTTTAAGATGGTTTATCATTCTTCTGATTTAGTCAACAAAGCACTTCCTAAAGCAATATGTCGCAGATAGTTATGGAACACATTTTTCCCAAAATTGGAATTTAGCCGTTTTATCCTTTTACTAAATTCCCTAATTTCCATCAGTAATAATTTTTTCTTTATCGTAAAACACATCTAATCAATAAGATAGCTAATATCCATATTTTATTTATTACAAATCATTGATATTGAGATAATTTGAGCATAATTTTGGAGAACAATATTACCAAAGGCGGCAAAATATAGAAACGTTTTCCCCTTTATTATCAAAATATGTCCCTTTCCTAAAGGGAAATTTTAAAGTCCTTCCAATACATAGGTTAATTTGTTTGTCATTTGCGCGAAAACCTTCGGAGCCCTCCGGGGGTTTTTGACTTTAATAAGTGGTTATAAATTGTATTTTTGCACTTTAAACCAAATGCAAGATGGTGAAGAAATTTTTAATTGGTTTTTTTATTTTAGTACTGTTTAGCTTGATTTGTTCTTGTGCTCAAAAGCGCTATTATCCTAAAAAGCAACGTCCGCGAGGTAAATGTGGTTGTGGCGGTTTTAGTCATGTATTGCCACAAAATCAGATAGATAAATTCCAATATGAATCGTCAAATATTTGTTGATGGCCTTAAGCCTTTTCTTCCCCCAAGGGCTGAGGAATTAATAGCTGATTGGCTTCTGGATTTACAATTGAAGGTGGTTTTGTGGGAGAATCGGCAAACCAAATTGGGTGATTTCAGGCCGGCAAGACAAGGAAAACCGGCTCAAATTTCAGTGAACAAAAGCTTGAATAAATATGCTTTTTTAATCACAATAGTTCACGAAATAGCTCATGCTGCGGTTTATCGAAAGTTTCAGCGAAAAGTGCAACCCCATGGCCTTGAATGGAAAAAAGAATATCGGGATAGGATGTTAAACTTTTTGACCGCACGAATTTTCCCGAAGGAATTGGAATCTGTAATTGCAAATCATCTGAAAAACCCAAGAGCTTCTGCGAATGCCGACTTTGACTTGGAAAAGGCTTTACGTCAGTATAATACATATCAAGACAATTCTCTTACCCTCGACGATTTACAATTAAACGATGTTTTTAGTTTGGAGAACGGTGGTGTTTTCCGAATGATTGGTAAGCAGAGAACAAGGTACAAATGTTATGAATTATCGACCGGGAAAAACTTCTTAATCTCCGGTTTAGCTGTGGTGAAACTCTTAGATAAAGAAAAATTTTTGAATATTCAGACCAAAGCGAAAGATGAGACTTTAGTAAAAGATTTGACTATTGGAACAAAATTTAGACTTTCTAACGGCATGGTTTTAATCAAAGGTGAAAAAAAGAGAACCAGATATCTATGTTCAGAACCAAAAACAGGAAAACAGTTTTTAGTTCCTGGAGATTTGCTTGTGAAATTGTGATTTGATTTAGTAAGCGTTAAAAAAAACGATTAATAAATGTCGTTATCAATAATCACTCAAACCTAAGCGACTCAATGGGGTTGAGTTTGGATGCTTTAATTGCCGGATAGAGTCCACTTACTAATCCTACTACAAGACTGACTATCATTGAAATAACGATCCAAAGCCACGGAATGGTGAAAGCGCCACCGGTGAAACTACTGACGATATTTCCAAGAGTGATGCCGAGCAAGATTCCCAAAAAACCTCCTAATTCGGTTATCACAACAGATTCTACAAGAAATTGATTTTGAATTACTTTATTAGTTGCTCCCATGGCTTTTCTAACGCCAATTTCCCGCGTTCGCTCACTGACTGCTACCAACATAATATTCATCAATCCAACCGAGGCTCCTAATAAAGTAATCAGCGCAATAATTATGGCCGCATAAGTAACGTAACGAAGATTTTCGATGAGCATTTCCGAAATGCTGTCGCTTTTTGTAATAGTGAAATTCTCTTCTTCGCTTGGCTTCAATCTCCGAATAACGGTGAAGAGTCCGGTGGCCTCATCAACAGCCGCATCCATCAATTCCTGCCGGTTTACCATCACCGAAATAGTGAAATTGATATTTGGGCGATAATATTTTTGTCGCAAATGGCTTAAGGTGATAAAGCAGTTTCGATCTCCCCCAAAACCCATGGACGAACCTTTCGATTTCAAAACGCCCACTACTCGATATTTGTTTGCTCTTAGTGAAATTATTTTTCCAATTGGGTCTTCTTTCCCAAACAGTTTTGAAGCGATTTCCGAACCAATTATAATAGAATGGCTACCATTGTGCATTTCGTGAATGGTGAAATCTCTTCCCTTTTCAATTTCTAAGCCGCTGGTTTTAAGATAGTTGTTGTCGATTCCCAAAACGCCGATATTTGGATTGGTTTTTTTATCCTGATATTTGATTGTAGCAGCTCCGGTTGCCCAAGCATTTACTGAACTAATTGCCGGAAAACTGTACCGATCCATAAAAGTCATCGCCTCTTTATAAGAGATAGATTTGTAATGTTTTGCTCGATGCCCACCCGGACCAACCACAAAATTCTGTCGGTTCGTAATAGTAAAAGTATTGGCTCCCATCATCTGGAAGTTCTCGCTGATTGAGCCTTTTATGCTTTCAATAGCAGTCAGAATTCCAACCAAAGCCATGATGCCGAATGCAATTATTAGCATAGTTAGAATAGCTCTTAGTTTATGGCTCTTAATATTGGTTAAGGCAATTTTGATATTTTCTCGAAGCAGTGGATTCATAAGGCAAAGGTAATTGGATTTTCTTTTTTATCACTTTTCTTAACGCTTTTTGTATTATTAATTCAAATATTGGTTTTCGCTCCTGTTTTACAGCTTTTAACTTACTTTTGCTCAAATTTTTTCAGCTTATGAGTGGAATAAAATGTATTCATTGTGGAGAAGACTGTGGAAAGCACCCTGTAATGTGGCAGGATAAACCTTTTTGTTGTGAAGGTTGTAAAACGGTATATCAGCTTCTGAATGAAAACAAATTAGAACAGTATTACACTATTTATCAAAATCCGGGAATCCGAGTTGAGGTGCCTGACTATGGTAGCAAATACGCTTGGCTCGACAAGGAAGAAGTAATCGAAAAGTTGGTTTACTTTACCGAAGGCGATTATTCAAAAGTAAAGTTGTATATCCCTGATATTCACTGCAGTTCTTGTATTTGGCTATTGGAAAATCTATATCAACTCAATCCGAATATCACTCAGTCGATGGTGAATTTTGTGAAAAAAGAAGTGGATATTACCTTTAAAAACACGGCAATTTCGTTGCGCCAAATTGTGGAACTTTTAGCAAGCATCCATTATATTCCGATGATTAATTTGGAATCGGTAACTAAAGAGGCTCATAAACAACAAAACAAAAAACTGATTTATAAGCTTGGAATTGCTGGTTTTGCATTTGGAAACACCATGTTGCTCTCGATGCCCGAGTATATTCCCGGTGAAGTTAGCCCGGAGTTTAGAAGTTTTTTTGGCTATTTAAATCTGATTTTAGCCATTCCGGTGCTTATCTATTCTGCTTCCGACTATATTTTGTCGGCATATAAAAATCTGAAGCACAAGATAGTAAACATTGATTTTCCCATAACTATCGGCATCTTTACCATTTTTTTTGAGTCGGCTTATGAAATTCTCAGCGGCATGGGAACCGGTTATATGGATTCGCTTTGCGGATTAGTTTTTTTCTTGCTTATCGGCAAATGGTATCAAAGTCGAACCTATCAAGCGTTATCTTTTGAGCGCGATTATAAATCCTATTTTCCGGTTGCCGTCACAAGGGTAACAGATGCTGGTGAAGAATTTGTGATGCTGAACGAAATCAAAGTAGGCGACCGTTTGATTGTTCATAATCAAGAACTTATTCCGGCCGATTCGATTCTAAGAGAGGGTGAAGCAAATATCAACTATAGTTTTGTGACCGGAGAGTCTAAACCTGTTTACAAACGCACCGGTGATGATGTGTATGCAGGGGGGAAGCAAGTGGGAAGTACCATCGAAGTTGAAGTGGTTAAAGAAGTGATGCAGAGTAAATTAACTCAGCTTTGGAACCAGGATATTCATGGGCAAAGTGGTGAAGCACGGCGCGATTTATCTACTCTGATTGACGACATAAGCAAAAGATTCACTGCGGTTATTCTTTCCGTTGCCACCATTGCTGGACTTTATT
Source organism: Bacteroidales bacterium (assembly GCA_016937295.1). Classification (GTDB taxonomy): domain Bacteria; phylum Bacteroidota; class Bacteroidia; order Bacteroidales; family UBA1556; genus UBA6267. Next base: position 5,190 of record JAFGWF010000022.1, on the reverse strand, counting down.
GGTGGTTTAACGACCCGACTGTGGTAATCTTTGCTTTCACTTCCGTTTTGATTGTAGCTTGTCCGTGTGCTTTAGCTCTTTCTATTCCATTTACTTACGGCAATACGATGCGGATTTTTGGTCGCCTTAAGTTTTATTTGAAAAAATCGACCGTGGTTGAAAAAATGACCAAAATTGACGCAATAGTTTTTGATAAGACAGGTACCATCACTGTGGCCGACACCATGTCGGTTCAATACTCGGGTGAAAATCTTTCAGAACAAGTTTTATTTGCAGCGAAATCCTTAAGTCGCCAATCGAAACATCCTCTGTCTTCTGCCATTTTTGAGCATCTTGATAGTAGTTACGCCAAAGATGTCGAGGATTATCGCGAGATTCCTGCCTCAGGAATTATTGGAATCTTGGACGGAAAAACAATTCGAATGGGTTCGGCTGCTTTTATTGGTTGCGAAAAAGTTAGCGACGATCCGACTGAAAGTCATGTTTACTTGAGTTTTGATAATCATTATCTTGGGTATTTTACCATTAAAAATAAATATCGAGAAGGCTCAGAAGAAGTAATTCGGCAGTTGGGTCAAGAATTTGAGCTTCATCTGATTTCGGGCGATAATGATGCGGAGAGGCCTTATTTGTCAACGCTTTTTGGCAATTCTGCAAATTTGAACTTCAATCAATCGCCATCTGACAAGTTGGAGTATATCAAAAAATTGCGGCAGCAAGGTAAACGTGTGGCAATGATTGGTGATGGATTGAATGATGCCGGAGCGCTGACAGAGAGTGATTTGGCCATTTCTATTGCTGACGATGTTTTCAGTTTTTCTCCTGCCTGTGATGCCATTCTCGAAGCAGATAATTTTAAACTTTTGCCTCAATTGCTTCATAGCTCGAAAAAGTCGTTGGGTGTGGTTTATGCCAGTTTTGGTATCTCCTTTTTGTACAACGTGATTGGACTTTTCTTTGCGGTAAGCGGAAATTTGTCACCTATTGTGGCCGCTATCCTAATGCCGGCAAGCAGCGTTACGGTTGTGGCTTTCGTTACTTTGGCTTCAAACTTTCGGTTACGGGATTTGCGAAAAATTGCTCGAAAATCTTCGTGATTTTTTAAGTCCCTACCGGACTTGCAATTGCTGCAACGCTCATCTTAATTTTTTCAATGTCCTTTAAAGCGTTTAAACAGGCTTCAATAGTCGATCCGGTGGTTATCACGTCATCAACCAACAGGATATGTTTTCCACGGAGTTTGTCGGGTTGTTTTACTTCAAAAATATTGCTCACATTTTTATATCGATCCCATCTTGATTTTCGAGTTTGAGTCTCCGTGAAAACATTGCGAACTAAATTGTTGTTCTCTAAATTTCCGTCCATAGTTTGGCTTAGTCCATAAGCAAATCGTTCACTTTGATTAAATCCCCTAAGTTTAAGTTTTTTAAAATGTAAAGGAACCGGAATAATATAATCAACTGTTTTAAAATCAGGGCTTAACATTAGTTCGTGGCCAAAGTCAGCCCCAATTTTTACGCCGATGGAACTGTTTCCGCGATACTTGAAATTGTGCAATAGGTTTTGAACATTGCCTCCTTTTTTATAATGATATCTCGCCGTTGCAGAAAAAATGTCCACTCTTCCGTCAAATACCTTTTTTACAGGGTTTTCGTGCCAAAGATGATAGTTTGTTTTTGGCAGCTTTAGCTCACAATGGGTACACAATATTTCTTCACTTTTAATAAGCGACTTGCCGCAAGCCATACATACTCTTGGATAAAATAGCTCCGTTAAATATCGAAATTCCTGCTCAATAAAAACAAATAACCGATTCATTAATAGTGATTTATAGATTATTAATTACCTCATGATAATTCTCTTTTCAGTTCCAATAAAAATCCTTTAACCCGTTCGAGCGACTGTATAATCTCGTATTTCTTTTGTGTTTCTTCAATTTTTTCGGTTTTTAAAAGCTCCTTTGCTCCTGACAAGGTGTAGCCCTTTTCTTTCACAAGATGGTAGATAATTTTAAGATTTTCTACGTCTTTTTTGGTGAATAACCGATTCCCTTTTTTGTTTTTCACCGGTTTAAGAATGTCAAATTCTTTCTCCCAAAATCTTAACAAAGAAGCATTTACATTAAAATATTCGGCGATTTCGCCAATCGAATAATATACTTTATCCGGCAAATTGGTTTTATTATTCATAGTATTTCTGATTTGAACTAAATCGTTAATAATTCTACCAAAGAATTACTTTAGATAAGGTTATTGAAAACACACAAAATTAGTGTATTTACCGAAATATGGATGCTATTTTTTTAGAAAAATATCGACATAGACCGGAAGGTGATCGGCATATCCGCCATTATATTTCATGCCGATATAGGTTCGGTATGGAACTTTAATCTGATCCTTATTGGTTTCCAACAAAAACTCAGGCTTAAAAATCCAGGCTTTTCGGTCTTTTACATAAGCTCCTGAGCAATCCCAAAGTAACGATTGTGAGACGATTATATGGTCTAACGTATTCCAGGAGCCACCGGTTTCTCCTTTGTAATAGTGGGTTCCTTCACCGGCCTTTTCGTAAGGTATCATTAAGTCAATCAAGCCTTTACGGGTATATGCCTCGGGTGATTTTATTTGCATTCCTTCTACCAAACTTTTATCGGAAGGATGGTCGTTTAAATCTCCCATAATGAGAACTTTAGCACAAGGGTTGGCTTTGTAAATCGAATCAGTCATTTTTTTCAACAATTTGGCAACATAGATGCGCTTAGGCTCGGTGTTGAATTGCCCACCGTAACGGGATGGCCAATGGTTAAAAAACAGAATTAATGTGTCGGAATATAAAATTCGCGCCTTTACATAGAGGATGTCGCGGGTGCGGCCGGCTGTGTCGAACGGAAATTTTAAGGTAATGGGATATTCTTCAATAATTTCCACCTTCTCAGGCCTGTAAATCATTGCCACATCAATTCCTCTTCGATCTGGTGATTCGTGGTGAATAATGCGATATTTAGTCGGATTTAAGGAGGTGTTGTGAACTAGATTAATAAGCACATGTTTGTTTTCAACTTCGCAAAGGCCAACAATTGCCGGCGGCTCCCAACCCCCAATGGCCGAAATCACTTTGGCAAGTTTGTTTTGTTTTTGCCAGTAACGGTAGTTATTCCAGTTATGATTTCCATCAGGTAAAAAATCTTGATCAAACTTTAAACTATCGTGTTCTGTATCAAATAGATTTTCAACGTTGTAAAAGGCAATTCTAACACCTTCAGCACCTCGTGGTCTATCGTCAAATCCCGGGAAAAGAGCTGAAGTGTCGGTTTGTCCGTTAACAAAAGTTGAAATGAAAATGAGAATTAAAAACAGTGGAATCTTCATGCTAATTTTGATAAATCTGTAAAAAATTGGTTTCCAAAAATAGAAAAAGCATTCTTTGAAACTGTTAAATGGTAGTTATGTTTTCAAAAAAATTATTTGTTTAAAAACAAACTATTTTACAATATGGATTTTTCCTCCATTTTTCCCGATTCGATAAAAATAAACTCCTGTAGGTAAATGACTTATATCTATCATGTCGGTTAGTTTTTCACGAAGTATAAGTTTTCCCAGATTGTTGAAAAGGTACAACTCTCCTTCTTTCTCTATGCCGTAATTTTTTACATAAATGTAGTCTGATGCCGGATTTGGGAACAAAACCACCGCATTTGTTGGTGAAGTTTCTTCTATTCCAACCGGATGATAGAGAATGTTAAGGGAATCGATGAGCAGGGTGCTGCCTTCGCGTGCATGAATATGGCCATCATAGATATTTGACGAAGCAAATCCAATTCCTATGGTGTCGATAATCGGATTAAAAAATGGAATATTTATCTCGAAATAGGTATAATTTGATGCAGCAGGTAATTTGATTAAATCGTTATAATCATTAATTCCTGATGGTGAAGCATAACATCGAATAGCGATAAGCGCTGAGTCATTTCCAACGGGTGTGTATTTGTAGTAACCTGTTATTTTTCTGGGACTTGCAAAGGTTGGCATTCCGCCTGAAAAATCGTCCGACATGATATTTCCGTTGGTTACATGTGCCAAGGTATCTTGATTATTATTGATAAACTGGGTTGTGATTTTCAAGGCAAAAGAGCCGTGATGAGCATCCGTGCTTTTTTGAACATAAGGTGGCGGAAACATTACCGAAGCAAAATTATAAGTACCCCAGTACAATGGGTCGTCGTAGCTATAGGTAATCCATGTTTCAAAGTCGCTATTCGGGAATGAAACATTATCTAACCTGACATCATCCACCGTAATCCAACTTCCGTCCACAGGGTTTCGGTCGGGGTCGGAGCTCACCACTGCAAAAATCATGGAGTCGGGCTGAACGGCTGGAAGAGGCCATTGAACAGGTACGGTAATTTTGTGGAAAGTGGTGTCAGTGCCTGTAATTTCCTGAAAAGCAATTCCTAAGATGGATCCATTCAGCTTGAAAAACGTAGCAATTATTGCGGTGTCACCAGTCTTGATATCGTATTTTACCCAAGCAGTCATCGTCAATGGTTTGGTTGTGAATGGAATACCGCCGGATAGATTGCTTTGACCAAAACTTGCGTTGGTTAGCATCCCAAAAGCTGTGTCACCATTAGAAATTTTTGTTTCTAAATGTGCTGCAAAATTTCCCGATGGAGCATTCGGGATTTTAGTGACATTTGGAAGATAAGTGGTTAGCACACTCATAAAATTGGAAGTACTGTAGCCCTGTGGCTCCTCGTAAAGTGTAATATTGGCCCAGTTTTCAAAACTCCCGTTTTGAATATCTTGAGCATTGAGGTCAAAAAACAGAATTATTAATGCGATTGTAGTGTGGAATTTCTTCATAAGATTGTATAATTGATTGAATATAAGCACAAAGGTACTATTAAAATTCAGATTTCTGACGTAAGATTTTAATCCGCAATTGTATATTTCAGTCCCTTATATCGAAAAAGTGGATGTTTCTGAAGATAGAAAGGCAATAGTATTAAAAAAAGGTGCCACGCTTTCAGGCCTTAGCCTAATTGCGTGGCAACGTGCACATTGTGATTACTTCTTTCCGCCTAACATCAGTAAATCTTCCACGATAATTTCGGTGAAGTAGTGCTTTTTGCCTTCTTTGTCTTCCCAAACGCGGGTGCTGAGGCTGCCTTCGATGCAAAGCTCCTGGCCT
>JAFGWF010000178.1 GCA_016937295.1 Bacteroidales bacterium | reverse complement strand
TCCATGGGTGAAAGCGGCCACAAATCATGAATTTCATACATGTAAATCGCGCCACTTAGTTTTGCTATTTTATGTGCAGGATAATTATCTAAAGGATAAGTAGATGAGGCAATTACCACATCCGGACGATATTTTCGAGACAAAAAGGAAGCTTTCCTATTCAATTGGCTGACAAATGAAAACATATTTTTCACCCGTGCTATTCCATTACCTTGATATTCAGGTGTTTTTACCCAAAGATACTCAATGCCGTCAATGCTTTCGGAAGTAAAACTTGCGAAAATAATCGGCTGAATTTTACGAACATGAGCATTATCGGCAGCAATAACCACAACCTTGTGACCTTTACTAATCCACTCTTTAGCAAGATAATAAGGTCTGTATTCCATCCCCATTTGTGGCGATCCCGCATAATGATTTATCAGCATGATATTCATGGCGCGAAATTAAGCGATTTATGAGAATAAAACAGAGTGGTTCGATTTGTTATTAAAATTGATAATAAGCAATTTCGTTCACTTCATTCAATAAACTGCTTAAATTTGCAAGCCTTATTTCGCACTGCGACATATAAGCATAAATAGCATTGATATTCAATTATTTAAATCATTTTTTACCAAATATTACAAATATATTCTATGACAAATAAAACAATACCTTTCCTGAAATCAAGAAATTTATTAAAAAAATTGCCTGTTTTAGGATTAACCTGTTGCCTTGTTTTTACTTTAAATTCGTGCAAAGAAAAAACCGAATCCAAACGCAATTTTTCAGGCAATTTGCAAGCCATTGGATATATAGCTCAAGGTCAAACATTTACTTCTGAGATTATTGTACCGGGAAAAATTTTAGCTATGGAAGAATTGTATGTAACAGCCCCCCTATCAGGTTTAGTAACGGAGATAAATTTTAAGGAAGGGCAACATGTTCAACAAAGCGAAAAGCTAATCCAAATTGACGACCGACATTTTCAATCGCAATTAAAAGCGTTGAAATCGCAATTGCTAACAGCAGAAAATGATTTAAAAAGAAAGAGTCAGCTCGTTGACGTAGAGGGTGTTAGCACAGAAGCCATAGATTTGGCTAAGGCAAAAGTTTTACAATTGGAAGCACAAATGGAGGAATTGGAAGTAAAAATTGACCTTGCATCAATCCAGGCACCATTTAGCGGAAAAATCGGAATGCGAGATATTAGTGTTGGCACATGGTTGAATACCGGACAAGCAATCAGCACTTTAGTTCAAGATGACCGTTTAAAGATTCAATTTGAAATACCGGGAGCTTATGCTGCCAAAGCGTCCGTTGGTCAAAAAATTCGTTTTATTGCAACCACAAGCTCCGACAGTGCTGAGGCTGAAATCTATGCCATCAACTCCTCTATTGATGCTACTTCGGGCAGTATTCAGCTTCGGGCAAAAATCGACAATAAAGAAAAAAAGTTTGTTGTAGGAGACTTTGTTCAAGTGGTGTATAACCTTCAAACGTCCAATGATGCCTTATTAGTACCTGCAGACGCCATTGTGCCGCAGCTCAATGGTCAGATTATTTATATTGTAAAAAGCGGAAAGGTTCAATCAAAGCCGGTTACAACCGGCGGACGAACTAAATCGATGGTTCAAATTCTTTCAGGCCTTTCAGCCGGAGACACCGTAATCATCAGCAACTTAATGAAAATCAAAGACAAAGCACCAATCACCATCAACCAAATCAGAACGGAGGCTCAACTATGACCTTATCGGAATTAAGCATAAAAAAGCCGGTTTTGACCTTGGTTTTTGCTATAGCGATTGTGATATTTGGAACAGTTGCTTTTCTAACCCTTGGCGTTAGAGAATATCCCAGCGTTGATCCACCCATCATCACCGTGAGAACCGACTATACCGGTGCCAGTGCGCAAGTGATTGAATCGCAGATAACTGAACCACTTGAGGAGCAGATAAATCGTGTGGATGGAATTAAGAATATCAGTTCGGTGAGCTCCGTTGGCCGTTCAACAATTAGTGTTGAATTTGACCTTGGCAAAGATTTGGACAATGCAGCCAATGACGTACGCGATATGGTTTCGCAGGCGCTTCGAGTCCTTCCGCCGGATGCCGACCCACCGGTTGTTTCCAAAGCGAATGCCGATGCTCAAACCATCCTTGCCATCACTCTGCAAAGCCGCAATCGAAGTCTTATGGAACTTACCGAAATTGCCGAAAATGTTTTTGAAGAACGATTGCAAACTATTGATGGCGTAAGCCAAATTTATATTTGGGGAAGTAAACAGTACGCTATGCGTTTGATACTTGACATCAACAAAATGAACAGTTATCAGATAACTACTCAAGACATCAAACAAGCCCTGAACAGTCAGAATGTTGAACTTCCGGCAGGACAACTTGAAGGTGAAAGGCGCTATCTCACCATTCAAACTTACGGAAGAATAAACACCGTTGACGAGTTTAACAATTTGGTTATCAAGCAGCGAAACAACCACATCATAAGGTTAAAGGATTTAGGAAGGGCGGAGTTGGGAGCCCAAAACGACCAATCGATTCTTCGGGGAAATGGCGCTATTCCCATGGTTGGTGTGGCTTTACAGCCCCAACCCGGCAGCAACTATATCGACATTGTGGATGAAGCCTACCGCCGTGTGGAAAAGCTTAAAAAGGAAATTCCTGACGACATTATCATAGGTGTCGGGATGGATGTGACTACCAGCATTCGCAAGTCTATCTCAGACGTTCAAAGCACCATAATACTCGCATTCGCCTTAGTTTTATTCATCATTTTCATCTTTCTGCGAAATTTCCGCACCACTTTCATTCCGGTTATCACAATCCCAATTAGTCTCATTGGCGGCTTTATTTTTCTATTCATCGCCGGATTTTCCATAAATGTACTCACCCTGCTTGGTTTGCTCCTTGCCACCGGTTTGGTTGTGGACGATGCCATAGTGATGATGGAAAACATCTATGCTAAAATTGAGCAAGGCATGAATCCCATCCAAGCTGCATTTAAAGGTTCACGACAGGTTTTTTTCGCAATCATTTCAACCACAGTTACTTTGATAGCTGTTTTCATGCCCATTTTCTTCATGATGGGATTCACAGGACGACTCTTCAGAGAGTTTGCGATGGTCGTGTCGGGCTCTGTGATAATTTCCACATTTATCTCTCTTTCGCTCACAGTGATGATAAGTTCGAGATTGTTAAAACCCGGCACAAAAGAATATCGGTCGCTTCGTTTTATCCAAAAACCCATTGATTTTCTGCTAAAACACTATCCCTCATGGCTTACCGGATTTTTCAAGTACCAATATTTATCCTTCCCCATCCTCATAATTTCCTTTTTGATGATTGGATTTCTTTTCATCAACCTTCCTAAAGAATTGGCTCCGTTGGATGATAAAGGCAGATTGCGCGTGATTACCAAAGCACCTGAAGGCACAAGCTTTAAACTTATGGATGAATTTCAGCTTGAATTACTTTCCTTTTTGGATACTATTCCTGAAAAAGACTATGTTCTTTCGGTTACTTCACCCGGATTTGGTTCGTCCGTTTCGGTCAATTCCGGTTTTTTCAGAATAATGCTGAAAGAACCCAATAAACGGGAAAAATCCCAAATGGAAATTGCGGCTGAGATTAATAAGCAATTGCAAAAACACACTATGGGACAAGCATTTGTGGTGCAAGACCCAACTATTGAAGGAGCCGGAGGAGGCATGAATTCCTTACCGATTCAATATGTGATTCAAACCGGAACTTTGGAACAATTAGAAGAAGTAATTCCTAAATTTTTGGATAAAGCGCGAAGTCATCCCGCATTTGAAGCGGTTGATATTGACTTAAAATTCACTAAGCCGGAGTTAGCCATTGATATCAATCGCGATAGAGCTTTCGATTTGGGCATTTCCGTAAAAGACATTGCTGAAACCATGCAGACCTATTTTAGCGAGCAACGAATTGGCTTTTTTATTAGAAATGGAAAGCAATATTATGTGATAGCCAGGGCCGAAAATAGTCAGCGAATGCGCCCTGAGGACATCAAACAAATTAAAATGACCACTAAAGACGGGAATTTGGTAAGTTTGGATAACCTGATTACGATTCGTGAACAAAGCATGCCTCCACAGCTTTTACGCTACGACCGTTACTCATCAGCAACCATATCAGCCTCACCGGCAGCCGGTTACACCCTTGGCGATGGTATTGACGCCATGGATAAAATTGCTGATGAAGTGTTGGACGACAGTTTTTTGACAACACTTACCGGAAACTCGGCTGATTATGCCGAAGGGAATTCCAACCTGCTTTTGGTTTTTGTCTTCGCCCTTATTTTGGTATATCTCACCCTTGCAGCCCAGTTTGAGAGTTTCCGCGACCCTTTGACTGTGATGCTTACCGTGCCTCTAGCTCTTGCCGGCGCCCTCCTTTCTCTTTGGATTTTTGGACAAACCTTAAACATATTCAGTCAAATCGGTATGATTGTGCTTATTGGAATTGTTACTAAAAACGGCATTCTCATCGTTGACTTTGCAAATCAAAAAAGAGCTGAAGGAATGAATCTACGCCAGGCAGCAATTAGCGCCGCAACCGACCGACTTCGCCCCATCCTTATGACTTCCATGGCTACCGTTTTGGGAGCTATCCCTTTGGTTTTATCCCTTGGCGGCTCTGCAAATAGTCGAGTGCCTCTCGGAACGGTGATTATCGGCGGATTGCTTTTCTCCCTATTCCTGACCCTGTTTGTTATTCCGGTGCTTTACACGTTCATAGCAAGTAAAAAAACTAAAAAAACTGTTGAAGAACATGAATAAACTATCCATACTATTTCTTTTTGTTTCCATAAGTGCTTACAGTCAACAAACAATAACACTTAATGAGATGATTTCCATGACGTTGGAGAAGAATTATCAGATTCAAATTTACCGAATTGAGAACCAAATACTCGACAACCAAAACACTGCCGGAAATGCCGGCATGTTGCCAACAATATCTGCTGACGGCACCGCATCCATGGACGTTAAAAACTCCGAGTTAAATTTTTTTAGCGGTGATAGTCGCAGTGGAAAAAACGCTCAAAGCACTACTTTGTCGGGTGCGGTTCGATTAGATTATACAGTATTTGACGGATTTGCCATGTTTGCCAATAAAGACCGTTTAAACTATTTGGCACAGATTGGCGCTCAAGAAACAAAATACTTGGTAGAACAAACTATTGCCGACATTTCAAGATTATATTCCCAATTAATAATGAGCCACGACATAGTGGAGCTACATCAACAAAGCTTAGACATTTCTCGATTTCGGTATAGAATTGCATTGAAACAGAAAGAAATAGGTTCCATTAACGCCTTGGAATTATATCAAGCAGAAATGGATTTCAATTCGGACTCGATAGCTCTTTTAAATGCCAAATGGGCTGTTGAAGACCTACAAATTCAAATCAACAGGATGCTGCGAAACGACAGTATTACGAAATGGACTCCTGTAAAAGAAAGCATGGAATTACAGGGTATTGGAAATGAGGAAGCCATTCAAAAAGACGCCATAGCCAATAACAACTACCTGCAACGCAGGCAAATGGAAGAATTGTTGGCCGAAGCTAATTTACGTATTGAAGAATCAGCACGTTATCCACAAGTCAATCTTTTTGGAAGCTACGGATACTCCAAGCAGATGAACGAAGTTGGCTTTACCGAGTCTTCATTGACTTATGGACCAGGTTTTGGCGTAACGGTTCGAATGAATTTATACGATGGTGGCAAAGTGAATAATCGCATAGAAAACAGCCAATTAGAAACCGAAATTGCTACTTTGAGCAGGATAGATTACGAAAATTTAATCAAGACGGAGCTTCATCGATTATTAAGCATTTATCACAATTTGCTATTAAATAAAAATCTTTTGGAAAAAAACCTTCAATGGGCTACAAAAACAATCGAAATTGCGGAAGAGCAGTATAACGCAGGAACCATTAGCGGGTTCGACTTTCGACAGAATCAACTTTCTGTAATTCAAATAAATATGCAGCTTATCAACCTAATGAATCAACTTCGGCAAACTGAAATGGATGTTCGGCGGATTACAGGAAAAATGGTGGAATGATACGAACGGTTTAAATTTGGATTCTGGTTGGTTTTGTCGGAATTAACCGACCATATTCATCAATTCGGGCATTGGAATGACGGACTGAAATGTATCGGATTTTTTCTACAACCAATTGCCCCATAGATGATAACCCCATGATTTAGTAACGTATTTTATCAAAAAAATGACGTTGATTATTGGTTACGCCATAAAACCCGAGCGCGCAATAATCCAAATCCTATATATGATGCGATTCAGTCCGGTAAATTCCCTGATATTTCGACATGGGTTAGTTTTTGGTCAATTACAATTTTTCTTCACGGTCATTAGACTACTTAAGGAGTGGTAAAATATTAAGAAAGAATCAACAACCTTTCTTGGAAAAATATTATGCCAATCATCAATGGGAAGTCCTTGTTTATTTAAAACCAATTTCAAAAACCGTTTGGAACACATTATTTATCTGACAGGCAAAATATTGCAACCATCAATTTCGTTATTTTGTCGTTAGTGTGTAACAATTCATCATTAAAGGTATTAAATAATCAATCGACTAAAACTCTTATATGCTTAATCAAAAAGATTATAAATGTGTCAATAGCCGCAGTTTTTCCCTCTGGCGTAAAATTCAATTCACACCTAATCTATTGATAATCTTTCTGTTGTTCACACAATACCATTCTTTTTCTCAGGGCAAAACCAAAGCTTTAGAAAACAACAATTTACCAAGTCGAATAGTGATTGATTTTGAGAATGAATACGCAAGCGCCGCCTTCACCCAAGCATCAAAAGCAATATTTTTAACAAACATAGCATTCATAGGCAGTTCGGCAGCCAAAACCAACATTTCGGGATTACCAAAATTGAGAGCACACGAAATTGGCACATTAGAAATAGAATCTGTATCAGAAGTTGATTTTTTATCGCTCATGGAAGCATTTAAAAACACAGATTTCATCAGCAAGGTGGTTATTAAAAACAGCCAAATCAGCATGGTGCCAACAAACTTCCTCTTAGAACATCATGTTAAGGAATTTTATTTGGAAAACTGTCGCACAATTGACCCAAACAGCCTAAACAAATTACTTACTTTGGAGAATGACTTATTGAAACTTTCGGTTATTAATTGTGGGATTTATAATGTGAATACAGATTATAAATCACATAATATCAAGGTATTAAATTTGAGTCATAATAAATTGGCAAGTTTAACCACCTTCCTACCTTTTTTTCCAAAATTAGACAGTCTATTTATAGAAGGTAATAATTTACCCGACCCCGAATACGAGCTGGAATTCTGCGCGAGCCGTAACTTGAAATACATTCGTACCGATTCCGTTTCACCGGCCATCATAACCACTTTAAAACAGATTAATAGTCGAATCTTTTGGGATTTTGCACCCATCACTCCAGAAGCGAAAATCAGGATGAATCATTATGGAAATTTCAACACTAACAACCAAAGTTATAAGGTTTACTCAGCAGCGTACATGCATTATAATCAAATATTTAGCAATCGATTGCTATCAATAACATTCGACACTCTTTTTACCGAAGAAAGATTTTGGGACTCACTAATAGTTCCATCGCGCCTACTAAATTCCAGCAACGCTTTCTTCAAACTATTCCGCTATCGAGGAGTTCAGCGAGGTCATCTGACATTCAATTTTTACCCTCGCAAAAACAGAAAAAATCGAAACTATTCATCGGCTAAATTTTTTAAAGCTCATCAAGAATTAACCATATATAAAGATTATGAATGGGTTACTTATAATCCCACAAAACCGAAGGAATTCATGCCATTTTTAAAAGTTGACTATATGGACATCAGGCTTTTATATCATCCACAAATGAAGAATTTTACCATTTTTCTGAAAGAGCCGTCAGGAAAAATTAAAACCATAGAAGCTTTTCCTGTTAGAAGGAGATTTGGCAAAGCCGAGAATATAAGCCCCAAGGATTTGGAGAAAGATTATGCAAAATATCTTTCTTTATTAGCGCGCAAAAATCGAAAAAGTGATAAGGAAATCACAAAAAACAAACGGTTGATTCGGAATGCTATCCTTCAAATTGAGCGGAATGGCTGGCAGCAGCTTCGTAGTTTAATGAGTCCGGAGGAGCGGCTGCTGACTGAAGAAAAATGGATGGATTATTATGTTGAAATTCTAAGCCATGAAGCAGAAGCCTTAGAATCCTGCTATCCTTCCGAAACATACTGGCTTCGAAGTCTTAAAATATTAGGATACAACAGATTATCGAATATAAACGACACCGCAAATATTGAACTAAAAGACATAATTTTTATAAATGAAACCGGCTCCAATATTCCTGTCAAAGAAATCTTTGTGATATACCATAAAGGACTGAGCTACCGAAAATATCAATTTTCACCAACCATACAAGCCATAAGCCTTAGTTTGGTGAAAGATGAGGAAATTTCAATGATCATTATATTACCCGACAATTCTTATGGATTGGTTAATCAGAAAGAAGTTTCAACAGCGAATGACAAAGAAAAAGTAATCACCTTAAAAGCACAAGTAACTAATTATGATTTAATTACCATAGGACAAATAATAAACTATTTAAATCTGTAACAAAATCCTTAAATGGGAATTATAGATATATAATACAATGAAAATGAATGCACTGTTCACCCAAAACGAAGTTGAAGATTCGGGAATAATCCTAAATCGGAAGAAAAGCATCGAAGCGGAAATCGGCGAGATCTACGACCGACATTACATCGAGATTTTCAGGTTTGTCTATAGTCGAGTTGACGACAAAGAGACTGCCGCAGACCTTGTTAGCACCACATTTCTGAAAGCCTTAAAAAATGCCGACAAGTTCACTTCGAGGCATAGCGGAGCATTAAAATCATGGATTTTCACTATTGCCAATAATGAAGTTTTATTACATTTCAGGAAACAAAAAGTTCAAACGAAGTACTATGTAGAAATGGAAAAAATCAAGCAATGGAGTCAGGAAGAGAACTTTAGCGATGATATGATGGCTTTGCTTATCGAGTGCATGGAACAGCTTCCCGATCAGGAATATGAACTTATTCAATGGAAATATTTCGACCGTCTTTCTTTTACCGACATAGCATCCATCACCGGAAAAACTGAAGAAAGTCTTAGAACTGCCCTTTTCAGAATTCGCAAAAAAATTGGCACTCAAATGATTACAATCAGCAAATCACGCGGACTCGAAATACTTTTAGCATTAACTATTTTATTAATTGCCTTTTAATATTGAAGAAAATGAAACCGAAAAGAACACTTATAACCGACAGAAAACCAATTACTGATAATGAAATATTACGCTTTAAAAAACCATTTTCGAGCTTAACAAACATGGTAAACAATAGCCATTTCACTGCCGGAGGAAAATCCTTTCTAAGCTATGGAATCACCGGTTTAGCTGTGGTAGCGGTGGCAACGATTGCCACATACTTGCTAACAACGCATCAGCCCGAAACTCAAAAAGCGGATATAGAACAGATTACAACAGTTGAAGACAGCACCAAATTTTACGCTCAGGACAACAAAAGTCGGAAAATTGAGCCACCCTTTGGGGAAAGAATCGACTATGAGATTTTTAAAATAAATAACAAGAAGGCTCACGACATCAAAACAAAAAACGGAAGCATCATTCATATTCCAGCCAATACTTTCATTGACAAAGATGGGAATGAAGTGAATAAGGACATTGAAATCTACTACCGCGATTTTTATAATCCCTTCGACATTTATCTGGCAGGAATTCCTATGGATTACGATTCGGCAGGAATAAACTATAGTTTTATGTCAGCCGGAATGTTTCAGATTGACGCTCAATCTAATGGAAATCAACTATATATGAAAGAAGGCAAAGCCATCGACATCAGTCTCGTTTCAGAAAAAGAAGAAGTTTATAATTTCTACGAATATGATACTATTTCAAACCAATGGGTATATTTATACCGTGAAGAGGAAGAAAACTTGCTGCCGCTAACGCAAAATCAAGCAATGGAAGACTACTCCTATAGTTTTTCACAAGATGAAATTCAAATAGACACTACCGATATAACCTTGCATCCTCAAACGGATTATACTCAAAATCAACTTATAAGAAGTTTCGTAGGTCAAAGAAAGATGGAGGTCAAAGAACCAGAGAGCTATGTTTTCTCAGCAATTCCCGAAATGTATAAAAATACAGAATACTATGCCCTTGACAGCTTAATGTTGGAAATAGATTCAAAGGAGAAATTTAAGCCGAATTATTACCATGTCAGGTGGGATCGGGTTGAATTAGCACAGGAAGATACAAATTTGACCTTAATTTTACAGAAAGGCAGTACTACCTCAGCGTTTAAAGTAAAGCCGATAATAAACCCTTTGAAATATAAAAAAGCAATAATGGCTTTTAATGAGGAAAAGAAGGTTCAGGAAATTAGAAAACAAGAACGTGAAAATCGAAAAAAAATGCAGAAAAATTTGCAAGAGAAAACTACCAAATTCAGCATGGTAAGAAATATTCAAGTAACACGTTTAGGCACTTTCAATTGCGATTTTCCGGTACCACAGCCACAGATGGCACGGCGAGGCGCATTGAGAACCTATGATCAGAATCATAAAAAACTAATAACGAATGAGATATATGTTTGCCAACCGGATGCAAATGTGAGCTGGATTTATGCTCAACCCAATCCCTATCAGCAATACTATTTGTACAGTGGAAATCAGCAGAATGTGGGATGGTTTATAACAAATACGGGAAAATTAGCCATATTATTTCCGGAAACTTTCAAAAAAACTAAAGGAGATAGCTGTTTAGCAGTGGTTTACGAATCCGAAGTAGGAATCAATATGCTAAGCAAATTGATGAATTAGGATTTGCGAATCAACATAACGTCATAGAAAATTTTATTTCCTCTATCAATCCATCTGGTTGAAAAAATCTTTTAAATATTGTTCAAAAGCTTCCTTGCGGCGGGTGGCAACGGGAATGTTCAACCCATCCTGCATCAGCACCGAAGCCCCGTCACGCCTTATAAATTTTTTGATGAATTGCAAATTAATTATATGAGAATGATGAACTCGAAAGAAGCTTAGATTCTCAAGCAGCGTTTCATAGTCCTTGAGAGTTTTTGATGCAATTATCTGATTTCCATCCACTAATATCACTCGAGTATAATTTCCATAGGCTTCTAAACGCACTATTTCGTCCAAAGAAATGAACACTGTTTCGGATTGAGAGTTTATTGCCAATTTGGTAGGTTGTGGCGCTTTGAGGTTATCGAAAAGTTTTTTGAAGTCGATAAAATGTTGTTGTGAAGCGTTTAAACGAATTCTAACTTTATCCACAGCATTCAACAACTCCTTGATATTCACCGGTTTTAGCAAATAATCTAAAGCATTGAATCGAAACGCCCTGATAGCATACTGATTATAGGCCGTTATAAAAATAACCGAGAAATTTATCTTTCCAACACGCTCTAACAAGTCGAAACCGGTGCCGTCCAAGAGCTCAATATCTAAAAAAAGCAAGTCGAAATTAGCATTAAAAAGAAGCGGAAGAGCATCTTCCACGGAATGCGCCTTGCCCACAATTTCCACATCCTGACAATACTTTGTGAGAGCATTCGCCAGAAAATTTACCGCATTTGGCTCGTCGTCAACAATGATGGATTTAATCATATCTGAATTAATTAATTTTTGATTAACGGCAACTCGATTATAACTTTTGTTCCACAACAAATATCCGATTCGGTTTTGTCAATATATTGAATATTAAGCTTTTTATTATAAATTGAGCTTAGCAATTTCAGGCGATCTTTGGCAATTCCAAGGGCTTTTGAATTGTGTTTATGACCGGTTTGCGAATTGATGTGGTCCGATTTATTGCGTCCTACGCCATTATCCTCTACAGTAATTTCCACAATATCATTCTTTTGCAATTTAATCTCTAAACTAAGTTGCCCCCTTTCTTTTCGGTGTCTTAAACCATGAATGATTGCATTTTCGACAAATGGCTGAATAAACATGGAAGGAATTTTAAACTCATCGGGGTTAACTTCAGGGTCGATAGAGATTTGATAGTCGAAGCCATCATCGAAACGAATTTTTTCCAATTGAATGTAGAGTCCGACCGTTTCCAACTCATCGGAAAGTTTCACGCCATTTTGATTTGAATTGTCTAAAATCCTGCGAATCAGTGATGCAAACTTTGAAATATAGTCGTTCGTATCTAACTCACTATGATTGTACATGTAATACTGAATGGAGTTGAGCGTGTTGAAAATAAAATGTGGATTCATCTGTTGCATCAGGTTTTTCAAAGTCAACTGATCGGTTTTTTGTTTGGTTTTGATTTTATTCTGACGCCAAATCAAAATAAAATAGAGCGCAATTCCAATCATTAAAATCACTAATCCATAGATAATTAGCTTATCATTTCTGATTTTCAACGATTGAATCTGATTTTCTTGCGTTAAAAACGTAATCTCATCTTGCGACTTCAGCACGTCGTAGCGAATGGTCAAATCTGCTATTCGGGCTGTCAATTCACGAAAGTGCATGCTTTCCACCGACTGATTCATCAACAGTAAATATTCATACGCCTTTTCAAAGTTTTTATTCGATGAATAAAAAAGATGCAACTGCTGATATGTTGCAATTTTATACTGTTGAATCTTAGTAATTTCGGCATATTTAAGACTTTTAATCAGATATTTTTCCGCATTTTCCAAGTCGCCTCGCGCATTGTAAAAAGTAAAAATATTATAACAATTCACATAAAGTCCTACGAAATTATCCTTATCCAAATTGATTCGATAACTCTTAAGATAGGCATCAAGAGCTAAATCGTGTTTTTCAAGCGACTGATAATAAATCGCTAAGCTATTATAATACTGATCCAATTTTCCGAAATCTCCCGAAGAATTGACCAAATCGCCAACTTTTTCAAAGAAATACTCGGCGGAGTCATAAATCGCAGTAAAAACATATAGTCTGGCCTTTTCAAGAAAATAGTCAAAGCGTAGGCTATCCGAATCCAATTCATCTGCAATATTTCGACACACATCAAGGTATTCATGCGGCAAATTACGCGGATTAGATGTAACTAAATAGAAGTGAGCAATTCCATAATGAATCCGAAACTGCAACATTTTATTATTTGTTTTGTCAATTATCGTTTCAGCTTTCAGCAAACTTTCCAGTGCACTATCCTGAATACCAGCTCGTAAGTAATTGCGAGACAAAGCATCTAAGCTTTTTACCCAACCTGAAGTGTCCTTCTGTCGAAAATGAAAATTCGCAAGCGTATCGTAGATATTTATGGCCTGTTCAAACATAAAATTATCGGTGTAGCGCCGACCTAATTCCTCATACAATTTCAAGTCAATTGGTAAACGATAGGCCGTTGAATAGGTTTTCGCCTCCTGTAACAATTCCAAGGCAATGTCGGAATAGGAAGTGTCTTCCGACATCTTCTTGAAATACAATATCTTATCGTCAACATTTTCAATCTTGTCGGCAGCAGTAATCAAACTATCCAGCATAATGTTTTGCGCAAAAACAAAAGATTGGTTTAAAAGAAAAACGAAACTGAACAAAATTAGAAGTCGCATAAATTGATGATTTGATGAATAAAAAGCAAGTTAAAAACTGAAGACGACATATTCCGAAATAAACGGAAAGCGAATTTAGAATATTTTATCATATCACCAAAACTACTAAGATGAATAATTTACAAAAACCAACAATTCGATAACCCACTGATTTTAAACTCTATAAAAAAGTAGAACTATTCGTTCCATAAAAAAACACCAACGTTTAAGTGATTATTTTTCTAAAAATATAACCATAATTTGACAAAAACAGAACATTTGTTCAACAAATAACAACAAGATGATTTTTCAAAAAATAGTTCGTAATTTTGCCCCATGCAATTTCCCGAAATCGAAAATCAGTGAATAAGAATTTTTCTTTACTACTTTTAATTTTTGCTTTCCTTTTGGCTTATTCCAAACCGGAACCAATGGATTCTTTCGTAGAAAAAACATCACAAAACACTTATTTTCAGAATGATGAAAACACTGAAGACTTTCATCTTCAACCATCTTCCCGAAAAAAAATTATTCCCAACTCAATGGTAGTGATTCCCTTGAAAAGAGCTGGAAATCTGCTATTGATTGAAGCCACAATTGACTCAATTTCAGGTAATTTCATCTTAGATACCGGCGCCGGAGGTTTAGTGCTCAACTCAACCTATTTTCGAGATGGCAAACCGGTTTTTGATGCGGCGGGAGTGGGCGTTAATCAATCAAATATTGAAAGAAAAAAAAAGGTGGTGGACAGTATAAAATTCAACACATTAGTTTTTAAAAAGTTAAATGCTGACGTGATAAATCTGGGGCATATCGAAAACTCTAAAGGAATTAAGATTTTAGGGCTTCTTGGAAGTTCTTTTTTTAAAGATTTTGAAATGATTTTAGATATTCGCAACTCATCCTTAACTCTTTGTCCGGTAGATCGAAAGGGAAATCTTTTAGTGGAATTTCGGGATACCAATCATTACGAAATAGAGCAAAAAATTGATCTCATAAATAATGTGATTATCACCCATATTCCAATCGGGGGCAAAAAAGTTTGTTTTTGCATCGACACGGGAGCCGAAAACTGCCTGATTGACAACCAAGCACCGGATGAATTGATGCAACTTTTGCAAATTAAGGGAAGAAAAACGCTAACCGGCTCAGGGAACAAAAAGGTGGAGGTATTTTTCGCTTCGCTCAACGAATTGAAAATTGGCGAGCAAAGCATGGACAGCATGAATGTTATCATTACCAATTTATCCACAATGAGTAGCGGATATGGCATTAATATCGGAGGAATGCTTGGTTTCGATTTTCTGAACCAAGGCATTATCAAAATAAACATCAACAGGAAAACATTATGTATTTCAAAATATAAGGAGGAAAAAATATGAAAGCAATTTTTCAAGTATCCTTAGTTTTTTTCATTTTATTCAACAGCTTTAGTGTTGATTCACAGCCACTTCCCGATGGCGTGTGCAAAGTGGAAAATGGCCAACTCAGTTTCACTATCGACCTTCGATGGACTGAAAATCAGAAGCAAGAATTGATTGCACAATTTGAATTGGATAGTGCAATGATTGCTGCACTTTTTTCCGGCCAAAGAAGTTTTGAGATTGATGGGGAAAAATGGGAGGCTAAAACCCTCGACCATAATTATTTGCTACTTTACAAGTCGGTACAAAAGAACTCTTTTTTCTCGTCAATTTTTCTTAAAATCCTCACCAATTCCATTGAAAAATCCGGCTCAAACCGTCCGGGATATGTTAATGGACCGGTCAACTTTGGAGTAAATAAGTTTAGAACAAAAACCGTATTCTACAAAAATAATCGGATACAATTTCGACTTTATGGCCATCAAGATGCAGAATTTGTGCTACTTTCAGGCTCTTTCAACGACTGGAGCACTTCTTCCACACAGATGAAGAAATCGGACGGCTACTGGGAAACTGAGGTAGAATTGTCCGAAGGTAAATACTATTACAAGTTTATCGTAGATGGGCAATGGATTTCCGATCCTGAAAATCTCAACACCGAGCCGGATGGACACGGAGGAGAAAATTCGGTTTACTATGTGGTTAATTATGTGTTCAATCTCCCCGGTTTCAACGATGCGGAGCGAGTGGTTTTAGTTGGAAGTTTCAATAATTGGAACGAAACGGATGCAGAAATGCTTAAAACTGAAACCGGCTGGGCACTTCCGGCTTACATTGGTGTCGGGAAACATTATTACAAGTATATCGTTGACGGTGAATGGATTTTAGACCCCGACAATTCCCATGTTGAGCAAAATGAGTTCGGCACCGGCAACTCGGTTTTTGCCATTGGAGAACCTTATTATTTTGTTCTTAAAGGATACAGCGCCGCTAAGAATGTTTTTCTTGCCGGATCGTTCAACAATTGGAAAGGAGATGAATTGTCGATGTTGAAAACCGATTCAGGTTGGGTTACCCCATATTATTTTGCCCCTGGAAACTATGAATATAAATACGTTGTGGATGGAAAATGGATGCCCGATCCCAACAATCCTTTGCAAAATGGAAGCGGTGATTTTATTAATTCTTTTTTCACATTTAAACCGAATTACACCTTTGTTTTAGAATCTTATACCAATGCTAAATCCGTAATTGTTACCGGTAGTTTTAACAATTGGATTCAACACGGATATCAGATGGAAAAAACCAAAACCGGCTGGAAACTCGATTTATTTCTTCCTCCGGGAAAAACAAGCTACCGATTCATTATAGACGGGCAATGGATTCACGACCCTGCAAATCAAAACTATGAAAAAAACGAGTTCGACAGTTATAATTCCATCCTATGGATAAAGTGAGACGACCTTAAATTGGGGATTTTACAAAAAAAAGCCAAGACGCAACAATTGCCGAAAATGCTATCTTTGCAAACCATTTTTACCATAACTGATGATACCTTTTTCACCCCCAAGAATAGATGCAAAAATCACTGATGCAGTGGTTGAAGCCTTAAATAGCGGTTGGATAACCACAGGTCCACGCACAAAACTTTTCGAGAAAAAACTTACCGAATTCAACGGAAATAAGGCCACACTTTGCGTTAACTCGGCAAGTGGCGGATTAGAATTGATGTTGCGATGGTTTGGTGTTGGCGAAGGTGATGAGGTGATTTTGCCTGCTTATACCTATGCCGCCACTGCCAACGTAATCGTTCACACCGGAGCAAAGCCCGTTTTTGTTGATTCAAACGCCGATTTTAACATCTCCGCTCAAAGCATCGAAGCTGCCATTACCGAAAAAACAAAAGTCATTATGCCGGTGGATTTAGGCGGCTGGCCATGTGATTATGACGCTATAAATCATATAGTTAATAAAATAGAAGTAAAGAATTTATTTCAACCGGCCAACGAACTGCAAAAGAAATTAGGTCGAATTTTAGTGCTTTCGGATGCCGCTCATTCCCTCGGCGCAATCTATAAAGGTCGCCCAACCGGCAGCCTAACCGACATTACGGTATTTTCGTTTCATGCGGTGAAAAACCTCACAACCGCCGAAGGTGGAGCTATCGGTCTAAATCTGCCTGAACCTTTTGATAATGAAGAAGTTTACAAATATTTAAATATCAAATCGCTGCATGGACAGTCGAAAGATGCCTTAGCAAAAACCCAAATCGGCAACTGGCGCTACGACATTTTTGAGGCAGGATACAAGTATAACATGACGGATATTCAAGCTGCGATGGGACTCGTTGAATTGGAGCGCTATCGAGATGATATGTTAGTCAGAAGAAGGCAAATTTTTGATAGATATTCCAAAATTTTCAGCAAAGATGCGCGGTTTCAAATCCCGGAATACCAACATCAAAATACGGTATCCTCTTACCACGTCTATTTGTTAAGAATCAATGCTATAGATGAATCCCAACGGGACGAAATCATTCGACTTATCTTTGAACAGCAAATTTCGGTGAATGTCCATTTTATCCCACTCCCAATGATGACTTTCTATAAATCAATGGGTTACAATATCGAAGACTATCCTGTTTGTTACCAAAACTATTCCCGTGAAATTAGTTTACCGGTCTATTACACACTCCTCGATGAACAGGTGGACCAAGTTGCAAACGCTGTAATTCATGCTGTTGACACTGTTTTGAAATGATAATCCGCATTTTCGACATACTATTTTCTTTTTTAGCCATAGTTATTCTATCGCCTGCATTATTTATTATTGCTCTTTTAATCATTCTTAATGACGGAAATTCAGCACTTTACAGACAAGTTAGAGTTGGAAAAAATAATCAAGATTTCCTACTTAAAAAATTCAGGACAATGCGAAAAGATGCCGACCGTTCCGGACTTTTAACTATTGGAAATGACGACCACAGAATCACTCCAATTGGTAAATTTTTACGAAAATATAAATTAGATGAATTGCCCCAGTTATTCAACGTTATCAAGGGCGAGATGAGCATAGTGGGACCAAGACCGGAAGTGAGAAAATATGTGGATTTTTACACCGATGAGCAAAAAAGAATCCTAACGGTATCTCCCGGAATAACAGACTGGGCTTCCATAGAATTTATAAACGAAAATGACCTTTTATCGAAATCAAAAAACCCTGAAAGTCAATATATTGAGGAAATTTTACCGGCAAAAATTCGATTGAATATGAAATATATCCAAAATAGAAATCTTACCACATATTTTAAAATTATAACGCTTACCTTTTTTAAAATATTCAAATAATGGATCAACTAAAACAAATTTTATACGCTATTTTCATTCTAATGGTAACCATTTCATGTGGAAATCAGTCAAATAAAAACCTGGACAACACTACCCAACAAACTAATAATCAAATCACTACTGCTGTTTTTAAAGCCGGTAATATCTATAAGCAAATTCCTTGTTCTAATAATGCCTCAGAGAGCTATGCCCTTTATCTGCCTAAATCCTATTCTGACAGTTCTTCATATCCAGTGATATACTTTTTTGATAGTCATGGAAGAGGTTATCTGCCAATCAACCGCTATCAAGACCTTGCCGACCAATTCGGATGGATAATTGCCTGCTCGAATAATAGCAAAAACGGACTGAATTACAACGACATACGACAAACAGCTTTCAATTTCATTCAAGATGTTAAATCCAGATTTAAAGTAAACACTCAAGCACAATACACTTGCGGGTTTAGTGGTGGTGCACGCGTGGCAGTTCGAATTGCAATGGAAGACAAAGAGATACAAGGAGTTGCAGGTTTTGGAGCAGGATTGCCGGATACGAAAATTGTAAATCAAATCGACTTTAAATATTTTATCGCCTGTGGAATAGATGATTTCAATTTCGCTGAACTCGCAGAGCTACATAACGAATTGACTGACAAGAATAAAGATCATAATTTTGTTGTTTTTGACAGCACACATTTTTGGCCTGACTCAAACACAATGAAGTCAGCCTTTTATTATTTTAGCCTAAAAAACAAGGTTTTGCAAACAGATTCGTTAGTTGAGGATTACCGTAGTTTTGAAAACGCTAACCTAAATATGAAAAAAAATCAAAACGATATTCCAGCCCAAGTGGCGATTTACAAAAGGATGATAAACAATCTCAATGAAATTACCAATACTATTGACATAGAGAAAAAAATAGGAATCCTGACTAAGACGAAACAATATGCTGATTATCAATCGAAAATCGCAAAAACATTGACAGATGAGAAAGATTACCGAAGTTTTGCAACCGATATGATGACTTATGGCGATACGGAATATTGGAATCAAGAACTAGCAAATTTGGACGAAAAAATGGCCGTTGCAAAGGATTCCGTTTTGAAGCATTCCTTTCGAAGGATAAGAGGTTATCTTGGTCTGATGGCCTATATTTTCACCAATAACTCATTAGAAAGCAACACATTAGCTTCAGCACAGAAGCATCTGTTTATTTATGAAAAATTAGAACCCAAGAATCCGGAAATGCACTATTTCAAAGCACTTTTTTATGCACGGCAGAACAATCATCACTTAGCCCTTTTGAGTATGGAAGAGGCCGTAAAAAACGGTTTCAACGACTTGGAAAGAATTCGCAAAGAAAACGCGTTTCAATTCAGTGAAATTGAACTTGATATAATTCGGAAAGAAATGATTTTTGAATAAATCAGAAAGAGGCTAAAAGTAAATCTAAGGAATAATAAGGAATTGAAAAACAGCCTGCTATATAGTCATTAACGATATTTCCTTTATACGCATACACGCCGGAACGAACACCTTGGTTATTGATTAAAAGCTTTGTCAATCCTCCAATTTCAGCCATTTCAGAAAGAAAAGGTCCCAAAAAATTACTTAAGGCATAAGAGGCGGTGTGAGGTGTTCGAGCCGAAATATTGGGCACACAATAATGAGTTACGTCATGGATTTTATAAACCGGTTTATCGTGATTGGTTTCGCGGCTTGTTTCGGAGCATCCTCCCCTATCAATGCTAACATCCACAATAACAGCACCTTTTTTCATACCTTTAACCATAGAATCCGAAATTACGAAACCAGGTCGCTCCGATTTGGGATAAGTAGCTCCAATAACCACGTCGGCAGTTTTTAAAGCATTCGACAACACATCCGATTGAATTATAGATGTATAGACCCTTCCGCCGAGGTTATTTTGAACTCTGGAAAGCTTCACTAAACTATCGTCGAATATCTTCACCATTGCACCAAACCCAAGAGCGGCACGAGCAGCAAACTCACCAACCGTACCGGCACCAAGAATAATCACTTCCGATGGATTGATACCCGTAAACCCGCCTAACATCTTTCCTCGACCCCAATCAGGATTGCTAAGATATTCAGCACCAATAAGAACAGCAGCATTTCCTACAATTTCGCTGATACTGTGAATTACAGGCAAGGAATTAGTTTTGTCGCGTATATGCTCATAACTCAGCGCATTTATTCTTTTGCGAACTAATTCCGTAAAAAATTCTTTCGATTGAGCTTGTAAATACAAAGCGGAAATCAAAATAGCCCTATCCTTCATCATGCCAATTTCAGCAAGAGTTGGAGGGACAATTTTCACTACCACGTCTGCCTGAAATGCTTGAGCAGGAGAATCGACCAACTCAGCACCCGCTTCGGCATAACTTAAGTCCGAAAAATGAGCCTTCGCTCCTGCCCCGCGTTCAATTATCACCCGATGCCCGCAGTGAACTAACAGCGATACCGCAGAAGGCACCAATATTACTCGTTTCTCTTGATAATATAGTTCCTTGGGCACACCAATACTTATCGACTTTTTCTCAATGCTCACCGCAAGACGCTCCTCCTTCGGCATCCATTTAGTACCACCCATCATACTATAAATTGATTCTTCCATCTTTGATTGATTTGTTTAAAATAAATAGCCAAACATATAAAGCACCATATCAATTCTTTACGCCAGGAAAGTTCTCCACAATCTCTACTTCAACATCCGGAAAAGATTCCACAATCTGCACCTTAACATCCGGAAATGAATTGACAACCTGCCATTCACCACAAGAATTAGGAAATGAAGTTACAAATTTCACCTTCAAATCGCCAAACGACTCCACAAATTTCACCTTCACATCCGGAAACGACTCTACAAATTGAATCTTTCCATAAAGCGGTTTGCCGTTAAAAGTGCAATTATCAGGATTAAATCCATCATCTTTAATCGCATTATTGGAAAAAGATGCGAAAAGAACCGTTAAAATGCCTATCAAAATAACCCCTATCTTGTTCATAATCAGACAACAATATAATTAACAAAAATATCATTACAATATTAAACAAAATTATCAATAATTCAATAAGAATGTAGAGGGCAGGAAATTGGACTATTGATTAAAAATGATTCTCCTTACTGTTTATGTTCAAAACTTTATTCAAATTAGCAATAACTATTTTGATTTTTTTATTCAATATTTCTTTAATTATCAATGATTTACATTTAAATAAAAAAGATTTTTAACAGCCCATAAGTATTAAAAACCTTATTTTCAGTTTCAACCTTAGTACAATAGAAACTTAACAAGAAAAAACCTTATTACCTTATTTCATTTATTTTAATTCTATTCATTTTTAAAATGTATAATATTGAATATGAATTACTTGAATAAATAATTACAGCTTTTCGTCACAGGTCAATAAGGTAATAAGGTTATAATTGTCTCACAAATCTTTTTCTATTAAGGTTGAAACGATACTAAGGTTTTTTCTCTCCTTGCATTTTACACCAAGCAGACATGAACTTCGACTTAAAGAAATGAAAATATTTGGGGCACAAATGGTTGTTTACCCTCTTTTACCCAAATCACTGTTCTGCGGTATAAAAATTGTTAAACGGATCGCTTTGAATCATTTTTTTATAATTTTGCAGTTCCTATAATTTACAAATCAATTGTTAGTTATGAAACAGATTAGTTTATTCTCATTTTCGATAGTTATTTTATTGGTTTTTAGCAGTTTCACTGCAAAAAACCCAACCGGAAAACCAGCTCATATCAGCTTCGAAACCACCAAGCATGATTACGGGACTATGTTGGTTGGAGCTAACGGTCGATACGCTTTCAAATTCACCAATACCGGAGAAGAACCACTTGTAATTCAAGGAGTTCAAAGCTCATGTGGATGCACGGTTGCCAAAAAGCCTGATGCTCCAATTATGCCCGGTCAGTCGGATGAAATTGTTGTGAAATACGACACACGCCGTCTGGGTGTATTCCATAAAACTATCACTATCACGAGCAATGCCGACAATCCTTCAGTGGTATTAACGATTAAAGGTGACGTGAAACCAAAGCCCCAAGAGGTAGCTCCTGTAAAACCCGAATCTGAAGGGTTTACGCCAACATCTGACATAAAATAATAACCTAAAGTATTGAAATTAATAATATTAAAATACATAGCCATGAAAAAAATATTTCTAATGACCGTCATTTTAATTGGTAGTTTAGTTTTGACAACGTCATTTAAAAATCATCAAGGAGGCGATAATTACGCAAAGATTGAATTCAATAAAACAGTGCACGATTATGGCAAAATAACCAAAGGTGCAGATGGAACGTGCACGTTTGTTTTCACAAACAAAGGCAATGATGTACTTTTCATCACTCGTGTTGTGTCAGGATGT
Source organism: Bacteroidales bacterium (assembly GCA_016937295.1). Taxonomy (GTDB): domain Bacteria; phylum Bacteroidota; class Bacteroidia; order Bacteroidales; family UBA1556; genus UBA6267. Next base: position 17,192 of record JAFGWF010000178.1, on the reverse strand, counting down.
GGCTGTACCACACCTGTTTACAGTCGAGAACCGCTGATGCCCGGCAAATCTTCGGAAATAAAAGTGGGTTACGACACCAACTTACTTGGTTCGTTCGACAAGAAAATTACAATTTATACTAACGCAGTAAATAATGCAGTTACGTTAACTATCAAGGGAGAAGTTGTAGAAAGTAATAGTTAACAGCCACATTATAACGATTTTTTTATCAAATTTGTACCGACAACCAAACAGGATGTCGGTTTTTTTATTTTGTTTTAAATCAAATAGTTATGCCACAAATATCGCAAAAAGGCCAGATGATGCCTGAATCACCCATCCGCAAATTAGTTCCATTTGCCGATGCAGCTAAAGCACGAGGAATTAAAGTTTACCACTTGAACATTGGCCAGCCGGATATTGAGACGCCGGAAATTGCCTTAAATGCAGTGCGAAACTTTAGTGGAAATGTAGTTGAGTACAGCCACTCAGCAGGAATTCTATCTTATCGCAAAAAATTATGCAGCTACTACGAAACGGTTGGAATTAACATCACTCCAGACGACATCATAGTTGGCACCGGTGCATCTGAAGCGATTCTATTTGCTATGCAAAGCACTATGGATGAAGGAGATGAGATAATCATTCCGGAACCTTTCTATGCGAATTATAATGGATTTGCAATCAATTCCGGGATTAAAGTAGTACCTATTCCTTCATTTATAGAAGACGGTTTTGCCTTGCCTCCAATTGCTGAATTTGAAAAAGCGATTACCAACAAAACCAAAGCTATTTTACTCTGCAACCCAAATAATCCGACAGGCTATCTTTACAGTCGGGAGGAGCTGGAAGTAGTAAAAGAAATTGTCCTCAAACATGATTTATTTTTGATTTCAGATGAGGTTTATCGCGAATTTGTTTACGATGGACATGAGCATTTCAGCGTAATGAATTTAGACGGCCTTGAAAATCATGTGATTCTAATCGACTCTGTTTCAAAACGTTATTCCGCTTGTGGATTTCGCATTGGAGCAATGATTAGCCGCAACAAAGAAGTGATGAGCACAGCCATGAAATTTGCTCAAGCACGCTTGTCTCCACCAACTTTTGGACAAATTGCTGCCGAAGCAGCAATTGATACTGCCGAATCTTATTTCGTAAAAGTGATGGATGAGTATTTGCAACGTAGAAACATTGTATATCAAAAGATTAACGCCATTGAAGGTGCTTTTTGTCCAAATCCAAAAGGCGCTTTCTATGCTGTGGCAAGGTTGCCAATCGACAACAGCGACAAATTCTGCCGTTGGATGCTTGAGGAGTTTGAATTTGAAGGAGCAACCGTAATGATGGCACCTGCAACAGGATTTTATGCAACCAAAGGTCGAGGAATGGATGAGGTAAGAATAAGTTACGTTCTGAATGTAAATGACTTATCCAAATCAATGGATGTTCTTAAAGAGGCATTAAAAGTTTATCCCGGTCGAAAATAGTTTATGAAAAGTGATGAAAAGATTCTTGTAATTCAAACCGCTTTTATCGGCGATGTGGTACTTGCCACATCGCTGATAGAAACTTTAGCCGCAAGCGGTTACCATCAAATCGACATGTTGGTTCGCAAAGGCAACGAGAGTCTTTTAAAAAACAACCCGCATTTAAGAAATATTTTTTCGTGGGATAAAAAAAATGATAAAATCCAAAACCTTTTCCAGGTTTTAAAGAAAATCAGGAAGGAGCGTTACGATATAGTTGTCAATTTACATCGCTTTGGAAGCAGTGGATTATTGACCGCTTTATCAGGAGCAAAAGTCAGGGCAGGATTCAACAAAAATCCGTTTTCTTTCCTTTTCAATCATGTTGTTGAACACCAAATCGACAAAAAAGGAACCACCCACGAAATCCAAAGAAATCATGCTCTTATTCAACGCTTTACCGATTTAAAAGAACCACTGAAGCCAAAACTATATCCGGCTACCGAAGATTTTCTAAAAATTGATTCCTACATTCAACAGCCTTATGTGGTAATTGCACCCGCCTCGGTTTGGTTCACAAAGCAGTTTCCGGTAACAGGATGGGTGCAACTTATGCAAGAATTACCAATAGAATGGAAGAAGATTTTCATTGGAGGGCCTGAGGATCAAAAGCTTTCGGCAAAAATTATTTTTGAAAGCAGTGCGGAGAATTGTATAAATTTGTCCGGTCAATTGAGCTTTCTCCAGTCGGCAGCTCTGATGCAAAAAGCCCAACGTTGCTTTGTAAACGATTCGGCGCCTCAGCATTTAGCCTCGGCAGTTAATGCAAAAACAACGGCTATTTTTTGTTCAACAGTTCCTGAATTTGGTTTTGGACCATTAAGCAGCGACAGTGCTGTGGTACAAACCAAAAAAGCCTTAAGTTGCCGCCCCTGTGGACTGCATGGCCACGCCGAATGTCCGGAAAAGCATTTTGATTGTGCAAATAGTATTGATATAAATGATTTAATTTTTACCCTTGGAAAACATAGTTAATCAACATATTACAAATGAAATCGAGAAGGCCATAAAAGTAATAAAAGATGGCGGAGTGATTCTCTATCCAACGGATACCATCTGGGCCTTAGGTTGCGACCCCAATAATAACAAAGCCATTAAAAAGATTTTACAAATAAAACGCCGCACCGAAAATAAAAGTCTGATTATTCTTATGTGCGAAATCGACAATATTCAAAAATATATCGACACCCCACATCCTATCGCTTTAGAGCTTTATCGGCAATGGAACAAACCTTTAACTATTGTTTTTCCACGAGCAAAAGGGATTTCAAAAATGGTAGTCAATAATGATAACACTCTGGGAATCAGAATCACTAAGGAAATTTTTACGTTTCAATTGATAAAAACCTTAGGACATCCCATTGTTTCCACATCGGCAAATCTTAGCGGCTATCCTTCGCCGGTTAGTTACAAAACCATTTCCACCGAAATCAAAGAATCTGTTGATCACATTGTTGATTATCGCAAAGATTCCTTTACCGAAATGAAACCTTCTACCATAATTCGAATCAACGACAATGGGAGTTTTGAAGTATTACGACCTTGATGAATAAAACCATAGAAATAAAAAACAAGAAAGCGGCCTTTGAATTTTTTCTATTAGAAAGATTTGAAGCAGGAATGGTATTGTTAGGAACTGAAATCAAGTCGATTAGACAAGGAAAAGCTTCGATTATGGAAGCCTATTGCGCTTTTGAAAACGATGAACTTTTTGTTAAAAATATGCACATTACCGAATATGAATTTGGCACTGATCACAATCATGAGCCAAGACGGTCGCGCAAATTGCTTCTCAACCATAAAGAAATCAAGAAGTTGCTCACAAAAACCAAGGAACGTGGATTTACGCTAATTCCGGTAAGACTGTATATTAACGACAAAGGCTTGGCTAAATTAGAAATAGCGCTTGCAAAAGGAAAAAAACTTTACGACAAAAGGGAAACTATCAAGCAGAAAGATATCGACCGAGACACAGAAAGGCAAAGAATATGATGTCGTCAAATCTGATTTTACTCATTATCATCATTCCAACAGCTTTAGTTTCCTTTGTTTCATTTAACAATTCAGAAAGTTTTAACAAGCTGAAGTTCAACCCATACATGATTGCTCACCACAAAGAATGGTATCGCTTTTTGAGTCATGGTTTTGTTCATGCCGACTGGATTCACTTGCTTTTCAATATGTATGTTTTGTGGGAATTTGGTAAATTAGTTGTGTATTTCTTCCAAATAAAGTTTGTGGATTTAGCTAATTTACACTTTTTAGGTTTATATTTTCCCGCACTGATTGTCAGTTCGTTATGGAGTTATTTCCGAAATAAAGACTTTGCCCACTATAATGCGGTTGGGGCAAGTGGAGCTGTTTCAGCGGTAGTGTTTGCCTCCATTGTTCTTTATCCACAAGGGCGCATGGGACTAATTTTTATTCCAATAATGCTTCCATCGTGGATTTTTGGAGCTATCTATCTGGCATACACTGTAATAATGGCACGCAAGCAAACTGATAATATTGGCCATGATGCCCATCTTTGGGGCGCAGTTTATGGCATTGTTTACACTTTCGTTTTTTATCCACGTGCTTTTGTGGATTTTTTCCAATATATTTTCATTTAGATTAACATGCCCATGTTAGTAATTAGCTTATAAAAGCCAATTGCAGAAAATTCAAAAATGTAATTTTAGCCTTCAATAAATCTACTCGGAAAACCCTGATTATGAATTTGGCTATTAAAATTTTCAATAATTCTTTCTTTTTAATTTTTATATTAATCCTCTCTTTTCATTCAAAAGCCTATCCTCAACAGGACAGCATTTTTAATGATACGATACTCCAAAACACCCCAAAACTAACTAAAAGTCAATGGGTTGACAGTGTCTTTCAAACGCTTACTTTAGATGAAAAAATTGGTCAATTATTTATGATTCGAGCCCATAGTAACCTGAGTGCAAAATATCATAACCAAGTAAAAGCTCAAGTGGATAGTTTCAAAGTAGGAGGAGTATGTTTTTTTCAAGGGACACCATTTAAGCAAAAGCAATTGACTTCAGTTTACAATTCAGTTAGTAAAATCCCTTTGTTTGTGGCTATTGACGGCGAATGGGGCATTGGAATGCGATTGGACAGCGTTATTGATTTCCCGAGGCAGATGACGCTGGGCGCTACTAACGACACCCTATTGATGTATGAAATTGGAAAAGCTTTTGGCGAACAATGCCGAGCAGTTGGACTGAATGTGAATTTTGCACCGGTAGTGGATGTCAACAACAACCCGCGCAATCCGGTAATCAATAACCGGTCTTTTGGCGAAAACCCGCAACGAGTGGCGCAAATGGCGTGGGGCATTGCCAACGGAATGCAGAGTCAAGGCGTCATGGCCTGCGCAAAACATTTCCCCGGCCATGGCGACACACATTCCGACAGTCATAAAACTTTGCCCACGGTTGAAGGAAATCTTAACTTGCTTGATTCCATTCATTTAGCGCCATTTCGACACCTTACAAAAAGAGGAGTTCATTCAGTAATGGTAGCCCATCTTTTTATTCCTACTTACGATCCTACCCCAAACTTAGCAACAAGTTTATCGCCCAAAGTGGTCAACGGATTGCTATTTGACTCATTGGATTTCAAAGGTTTAGCCTTTACAGATGCCCTCGAAATGAAAGGTGTAAGTTCCTATTTTGAGGCTGGAGAAATTGAACTGAAAGCACTTTTAGCCGGAAACGATATTTTGTTGCTCCCAACAGATTTGAAAAAGGCCATAGAAACAATCAAAATGGCTTTGGATAGCGGACAATTAACGATGGAATATCTTGATGCAAAAGTTCATAAAATACTCAATTACAAATATGATATTGCTGTCAATCAAAAAGATATAATTCTAAAAACAGCAAATCTAAGCAGAAAAAAATACCAAACATTGATAAATCGTTCTTATCGTGAAGCAATAACTCTACTTCTCAATGTTGATAGCATTTTGCCTTTGCAACAAACTAATCCTCAAAAGATTGCATTAATTTCTATCGGAAACGAAACTAAAAACAAATTCAGTCAAACCATAGCCAAATATGCCGACATATCCACCTTTAGCCTGCCTTCCAAGGCATCCCTTTCTCAGGCAAAAGATTTGGCCAATTTGGTAAGTCATTTCGACAAAGTAATTATTAATGTGATGGGAACTAGTCATTCAGCCTATCGGAATTATGGAATTTCGCAGACCACGGTAGATTTTGTTAACATACTTTGCGAAAAAACTAAAGTAATTTTAGTGATTTCTGCAAATCCATACTCAGCTTCAAGATTTGTTGAGCAATGCGACCCGGCTGCGGTCATAGTGGCCTACGAAGACAACCCAATTGTGCATCAAATATCGGCTGAAAGCATCTTTGGAGCCCACGAAATAAAAGGAAAACTGCCTGTTTCCGTTAACAAAAAATACAAAGAAGGTTTTGGTTTAGAAACCAAACAGACCATTCTTGGTCAAGTAATGCCCGAAGAAATAGGGTTTAAAAGTAAAAAATTAGAACGAATTGATTCCATTATAAATTCAGGAATCGAAATGGGAGCTTATCCCGGCGCACAGGTTTTAATTGCCAAAAACGGTAAAATATTTTACAAAAAAGAATTCGGCTATTTTACTTATGATAAAACCCAAAAGGTAACAGATTCAACCATTTACGACCTTGCAAGCATCACGAAAGCTATGGCAACCACTTTAGCCATGATGAAATTGGTTCAGGAAGGAAAAATAGACATTGACCTCACCTTGGGACATTATTTACCTGAATTGCAACAAACCAATAAAGGCACCATTTACATACGCGATTTAATGGCACATCAAGCCCGATTGAAGCCCTGGATTCCCTTTTATCTTGACATTGCCCCAAAGAAAACCATCGACACCAACTATCTGAAAAACAGCTCAATGATAGGCTTTTCAACACAAGTTTCAAAAAATCTCTTCATTATGGACAGCTATCGTGATACAATCATTGAGGCTATTATAGAAAGTGAATTGCTACCAAAATCCAAATACCTGTACTCTGATTTAGGGATGTATTTTTTACAAAGAATTATCGAAAAAACCACAAAGATTCCTTTAGATAAATACTGTGATTCTGTGTTTTATAGACCGTTAAGATTAAAAAACACTACCTACAATCCGTTAAATAAGATGACTTTAAATAATATTGCTCCAACTGAAAACGACCGGTATTTCAGAAAGGAATTGATTCGCGGTTATGTGCATGATCAGGGAGCAGCGATGTTGGGTGGAGTTGCAGGACATGCCGGACTTTTCAGCAATGTCGAAGATTTGGCGGTTTTGTGCCAAATGTTGCTTCAAAATGGGGAATACGCTGGAAGACAATATCTTAGCACAGAAGTAATTGAAGAATTTACCCGTCAGCAGTTTCCACTAAACCACAACAGGCGTGGCTTAGGCTTCGATAAGCCCCTGCCAATGCGACAGACTGGTGGCCCAACATCAATTTTGGTTTCGGGAAAATCTTTTGGCCACAGCGGTTTTACTGGCACATATTTTTGGGTTGACCCCAAATACAACTTAATTTATATTTTTCTCTCAAACAGAGTTTATCCTGATGCAGAAAACCGAAAACTCATTACGTCCGGCATTCGCACTCAAATTCAAGAAGAGATTTACCTTCAAATGGGAGTAACCAAATAGAATCAGTGATGGAAATCGCTTTTAAACAAAACAGTATTCTCAAAGTTAAGTATTTATTGCACAAGCTATTAATGCTTGTTTTTTTTACTATTTCACTTCCCAGTTTTGGTCAGGGGCTTATTGTTTTTGAGGAAAAGGACAGCATTGTGCGCAACTACCGTTACGAAGACTTACAACCACCGGAATCTATTCCTAACTATCTGATAGCCAAAATGTCGCATATCACAGCTCCTACGTTAGACTACTTTTTCGGGTTTACCCTTTATGCCACTCAGCAAATCGAGAAAACAAAGAATTTTTACCGTTTTCAAGTAAAAATTGACTCAATAAAAAGCTACAACAAATTGGAATATAAAGGCTATACGTTTGACAATCTGGTATTTCCTAATCAATGTTTAGTTGAAGTAACTGTAAAAGACCTAAATAAAAAAACAAGCTTTCAAATAAATCAAACCCAATCTTTTTCCATAACAAAAAAAATTTTGTTAGATACTCTTTTGGAAGACACTTCCAAGACCGCCTATTTTTTACCGGAAATTTTTAATTATACGTTTGAATATAGTAGTCAATTAAAGCAAAGTTTAGACAGTTTAATCGAAACCATCATTTTCCTTGAAAATCTCAAACCCCAATTAACTGAAATTAAAAAAACTTTAACAAAATTTCAAAATGCTAAACCAGGAATAGTTCGTATCTATAATATTGATTTAAAGAAAGTTGAGAAAGATTTGCAAACGATTAATCCGAAAAATAAAATTCCGAAATCACAATTGGATAAGCTCCAAGGAGAAGGATTAGTAATGCAATATGACAGCTTAGTAGTTGAGACGAAAAAACTCAGAGAACGTTTCGACAATATGATGTTAAACCCTCATATCGAATACTTTAACGACGGTTTAAAAGCCTATCAAAATAAAGAAATCGCCAGCGCCATAACTCATTTTCAGAAAGCTGTTCAAATGAAACCTGACTATCCTGAACCTTGGTTTTATTTTGCCCTAATAGCCTTTGAAAAAAAACATTACGATAGCTGCGCCACCACTATCATTGAATTGCTCTATAATCGGAAACCCGATCAAAATTTGCGAAAAGATGCTTTGATTTTGGGAAATTTACTCTATGATAGCTTAGTTGAAAATGCTGAAAATCAAATAAGTAACAACAATTTAAATGAAGCCATAGATTTATTAGAAACGGCCATAAGATTATGTAATACAATTCAAGAGTTGATGTGCAACGAAAAAGCGGTAAAACTGATGCGTAGTGCGCGGCAAGAAATGTTTAATTCGTGGGTGAGCATTACGGCAAAAAGTATCCAAAACCATAAAATAGATTTGGCAATCAACTATTTACGGTGGACAACCTCCTTTTTAGACGAGCATAGAAATTATATTTCCGACAGTTCAGCGATTGACACTTTAAAGCCGGCTCTAAACTATATTTTACTCAGGTCTGCGGAAAAAAACATTATTGGCAAACGACACAAAAAAGCGTTGTACTATTTGAACTATTCCGACAGTCTTATGGGAAATGTCAGCTCGGAAAGTGCACAACTTCGGTCAACGATACAAAAGAGCAATTTAAGTGATGTCGCCTCTTCAGTCGAGACAAACTCACATCGAAATGACACTGCTGAAGCCCTTTACGAAAAGTCGGAAAACCTTCAAAACAAATATGAGAATACCATCAAAATTGGTTTGGAAGAATATGAAAACGAGCGATTTATCAATGCTGTTAGTTATTTTAGAACAGCAAAAGACCTACAGTTAAACACCACAATAATCAAAAATGATTCTTTGAGTAATTACCTCAAAAAAGCAGGAAAAAAAGTAGTGCTTGCCGACCTTAAAGAAGCCGATTTACAAGCATGGGGAGCTCGGTATGATGTGGTAGAAACCATGCTTCGCCTTATAAAAAATGATGTCAAGGAATTGGATTTAGAAGCGGATTCGTTGATAAACGTAAAAATTCAAGTTATTGAAAACAAACTCTATAAAAACAAGTGCAGGTATCTGTCGGAAGATTTTATAAAACATCTCACCTTAGCACGTCAGTCTGTTGCCCTAAAAGACTATATCACAGCCGTTAACAACTGGGAAGCTGCTCTAAAACTATCCCAAGAAAATCCGGATTGCTTATTAGATTCAGTTACCCCAAAAAGTTTGATACAGCATCATCGTGGTGCGGCTACTTATCAATCGCTTATCAAAGAATCTGAAAGTTTGGTTAATGGAGGAAAGGATAGTTTAGGTTTTGTTAAAGCATTAGAAATCAAGTATTTTTACAAAGAAAATCCGTTAGAAAATTTTGGATTAAAAGAATACTCAATTGAACTATTTGCAGCAAATTTCTCCAAAAAAAGCGAGATACAATACTTCTATCTCAAACAAAAAATGGTTGAGAACGATTTCACAAAAATCCCGCAAGGCATAAAAAATCTTTTAGCAACTAAAACTATTTCGAACAAACATTTAGAACTTCTCAAAAAATCCGCAGAAATATTAGCACAGCATGATTTTTCTCAGGGAAAAGATCCTAAAACGAAAAAACTTCTCGCTCAACAATATTTCCCTGAAAACAAAAAACTGCAACGAGTTTACAGTAAAAACTATAGAAATTAGATTAAAATTCACTGTTGTCCGATAAAAAACTCTTCAACATGCTGAAACACTTGATATATTTAGTCCCTACGGGACTTTTGGAATTTTTTGGGTTACTTTATTTTCTACCAATATTTAGCCCTTAAAAGGGCTGTCCCGTTAGGGACAAAATCTTGGTAGAAAGGATATTACGATATTGCACAAAGTCCCGTAGGGACTAAATATATTTTTTATCGGACAACATTGATTAAAATTCAGCGAATTATCGACGGGAATTGCTATTTGATTATTTTTGTGTAATGAAAGCATTTACTATTTCATTAGTATTATTAATTTTAACCATCACAGGTTTTAGCCAGAATCTCGCCTCAGACAAAAAAGAGAAATTATGGAGGAATTTCTTTTTCAAAGAAGACCTTGGTAATTTACCTGAAAGTCAAGCTCTTCGGGATTCTATATTACTCCAATCCCCAAATCTGCATTACAAGTTTATTGATTATCTGCAAGATAATAAATATTGGAGTGAAGCGCATCGTCAAGCACAACTCATGTTGGATTCCCTGCCTAAAGATGATTACGAAATGCAATTTGAAATACGTAAACTATTGAACCAGTGTGAAATAGTATTAATGAAAGAAGAAATTCTCATTAAAAAAATCTTAAAAGACTCGTTATTCTCAGATGCTTGGAAATATAGAGAGAATTACCCTTTAGGCGAGCATATTGATGCAATTAAAGCTGCGCTTCCCATTATTGAAGAATTAAATGAATACAGGAGATTAGCTACTAACCCAAATCTGCCTGGTTTTAAACGCTATTTTAAAGATTATGCCAACGGACGACATCGAAAACTTGTAGATGAGTTTTACGCAAATTATAAGTTAGACCTCTATAATCAGATTTTAATAAGCAAAAACTTGAATGACCTCTTGAATTTTAAATACAATTTTGAGTTCGACTCATTAAATCGTAAACTCAAACCACTTTTGGAGGAGGCGCTGTATATAAAGATGAGGGAATCGACTGATTCATATTACTTTAATTATTATCTGGAAAATTTTCCCAGAGGAAAACACATCGTTTTTGCAGATTCATTAAGACATGAATTCCTCTTCAACCTCGGTGTTGAATATTATAAGGAAAAAAGTTATCACTGGTCGCATAGCAGTTTTACAGATTACAAAGAACTCTACCCACAAGGTTCGCATATAGAAGAGGTTGACAAATACTTAAAAAAACTGAACTTCATCCTTAGTTGCATGCGAGATAAATACGACCATAGCTATTTTATTTTTGGAGTCGATCAGGAGCCATCCTTTAGTTTTTCGACAGGTAATCTTAAACATGATGAAGTTGGTTTTTATTTGAATATCAGAGCCTATTTCTTTAATTTCGATTCATTACGGATTAATGAGGATGGAACAAATAATAGCAACTACGATTTATTATTGCAAAAAGGACTAACCCGTAAAGAGACTTTTTCGGTGACAGCGGGTGCAACGATGAGTCCATTGCAATGTCCGGTTTGGTTTTATACAGCACTTGGCGTTAGTTACTATGCAAAATCGGCTCGATTTAAAGCGTATAATATTGTTAATAATCAATATGTTTATCAGAAAACCCATTTTGCAAAATTTGGTTGGCCTGAATATAAAGTTGTTCCTGAAATTGGTGTTATTGTAGCCATAAAAAAAACAATAATGATTAGATATGGACTTAGTTATAACGGTTATAATTTTGTAAATCAGGTTGGAATTGGCTTTGCCCTCAAAAATCCAGTATTCGACTTTGTTAGCAGTGGCAATAACGATTGGTTAAGATATATTTTCATCGGATGGCCGGATTAGATACAGTATAATCTATAGAGAAACCAATTCCAAAATTTAACAATTATCATAAATAACCATAGTTAACAAAAAGGATGAAACTGCTCAACTACCTTTGCAACTGATTTTAAACTTCGTTTAAATACCATTTAAAATTAATTTACAACGATTGTGAAACGGATAAATTTTCTTATAATACATTTAGTTTTCATCTTTGGATCTTGCACTATGAATTCACAAAAACTTGATTCTCAAAAATATAACCCACTAACTCCTGAAGAAGAGCGAGTGATTATACACAAAGGCACCGAGCGTCCTTTTACCGGATTTTATTACAAACATCAAGATACAGGGGTGTATCAGTGCAAGCGTTGCGATGCGCCGCTTTACCGCTCAACCGACAAATTTGATGCACATTGCGGCTGGCCAAGTTTCGACGACGAAATCGAAGGCGCGGTAAAACGAGTGCCGGATGCTGACGGACATCGTACTGAAATAGTTTGTGCCAATTGCGGTGCCCACCTTGGACATGTTTTCTTAGGAGAACGTTACACGGATAAAAACACCCGCCATTGTGTCAATTCCATCTCCTTAAATTTCAAACCACTCAACTTCAACGACTTGCATCCTATGATTAACACAGAAACTGCCGTCTTTGCCGGTGGCTGTTTTTGGGGTGTAGAGTATTATTTCAAAGAATTGCCGGGCGTAATTTCAACCAAAGTTGGTTATACAGGAGGGCATATTCCGAATCCAACTTACCAGCAAGTTTGTCATGAAAACACCGGACACGCCGAAGCTCTTGAGGTAATTTTCGACACGTCAAAAACAAACTTTGAAACACTGGCTCGCCTGTTTTTTGAAATCCATGACCCAACTCAGGTCAATCGGCAGGGGCCGGATATTGGCTCTCAATATCGTTCGGCAATTTTCTATAATTCTGAAGAACAAAAACTTATAGTAGAAAAGCTAATTTCAATCTTGCAAGTCAAAGGGCTTAAAGTGGTGACCGAATTGACACCCGCCACAAAATTTTACGAAGCAGAAAAATACCATCAAGATTATTACGGAAAAAACTCAAAACGTCCATACTGCCATTTTCGAGTAAAACGGTTTTAGAAAAGGAGCTAAAACAAATACTCCTAAAAAATTTCAAAACAATTTGTTCCTTATGTTGCTTTTCGTAAGGTTAGTTTGACTTTATAAATGTACCATACAATTAATTCCCTGTTGTCCTTTTTTAGGCTTGTTTGGAAATACAAAACCAATTAAACATTGTATATCAACACATTAAAAGATTATTATGTTATCTTATTTTTACTAATTTCGCAACGATTTGCAACCGGAAAATATAGTATGGAAACCTATTTTACCCCTTTTCGAGAAAATACCATTGGCATCGATCAAAAGTTTGAATCACCTTATGGATCAATGAAGCTAATCTATGCCGATTGGATAGCGAGTGGAAGGCTTTATGCACCCATCGAAGATGCTATGCGTAAACAGTTTGGACCTATGGTTGCCAACACGCACACTGAAACCACAATGAGTGGAACATTAATGACAAAAGCCTATCACGAAGCACGTCATATAATTAAAAAACATGTGAATGCAGGTCCGGACGATGTGTTAATAACAGCGGGATTTGGTATGACCGGAGCTGTGAATAAACTCCAAAGGATATTAGGTTTTAAAGGTTGCAGCGCTATCAAAGGAAGCAATTGTTTGCAAGATTCCGAAAAGCCGTTAGTGTTAATTACTCACATGGAACATCACTCAAATCAAACTTCGTGGTACGAAACCATTGCCGATGTATTGATTGTGGAACATGGTTCTGACGGTCGCCCTTCGCCGGAAAATTTACGTAACACGCTGTTAGCCAATTCACACCGAAAATTAATAATCGGTTCCTTCACCGCCTGTAGCAACGTTACCGGCATACAATCCGACATCCATGCAATGGCTAAAGTGATGCACGAGTTTGGTGGATTATGTTTTGCCGATTATGCTGCGAGCGCTCCCTACGTTGACATCAACATGCATCCGGCAGATCCCTTGGAGGCTTTGGACGCAATATTCTTTTCGCCGCATAAATTCCTTGGCGGTCCGGGCTCAAGTGGTGTGCTGATTTTCAATAAAGCCATGTACAAAAACCAAGCACCCGACCACCCCGGAGGAGGCACTGTTGATTGGACAAACGCGTGGGGCGAGTACAAATATATCGACGATATTGAAGCGCGCGAGGACGGCGGGACGCCGGGATTCTTGCAAGCCATTCGAACTGCTTTGGCAATCCGTTTAAAAGAAAAAATGGGAACGGAGCAAATAGCCAAACGCGAGCATGAACTCGTCAATCGACTTTTTGATGGCTTAGAAAAAATAGATGGCCTCCTCATCCTTGAAAAACATATCCGTGACCGAATTGGCGCCGTTTCTGTTTTCTTCTTCAAAATTCATTATAACTTGGTTGTCAAACTGTTGAATGACCGTTTTGGCATTCAAACCCGAGGGGGATGCAGTTGCGCCGGCACTTATGGTCATATTCTTTTTGGCATCAATAAAGATGAAAGTCATCGAATTACGAATAAAATTGAAAGTGGAGACCTTTCGGAAAAACCAGGATTTGTGCGTATTTCCATTCATCCTACCATGACAAATCAGGAAATTGATTTTATTGTTGAAGCGCTCAATCAAATTGATAAAAACCACGCAGAATGGGCTTTAGATTATGATTATAATCCAAAAACCAATGAATTTTATCATAAGAGCGGCATAAGCAATCAATTGGAAGGAATTGTAAAAGAGTGGTTTAGGCTCTAAAAAATGTAATGAAAACAACCGACATCAAAACCTATCTGATGGCGATAGCAGCCATGAGTTTTTGGGGAATGAGCTATGTTTGGGTAAAAATTGTTTATGAATTTTATAATCCAATAACCACGGTTTTTTTAAGATTGTTTTTCGCAACCATACTGCTCGTTGCCGTAAAATATTTATTCAAAATAGGCCTAACTCCGCGCAAAGGAGACATGAAATATTTGGTTTTGCTTTCAGTTGCAGAACCATTTTTATATTTTTTAGGCGAAAGTTTTGGCTTACAGCGCATTTCCTCCACTTTAGCAGCCGTAATGGTGTCCACCATTCCCCTATTTGCAATGTTAGCAGCTCGTTTACTTTTTCACGAAAAGATGAGCATCGTAAATACAATTGGTGTATTTATTTCATTTGCAGGCATATTGGTAATGGTTTTGGAGCCCGATTTTTCGCTTAAAGAAGACCCGGTTGGAATCATGCTGATGCTTGTTGCTGTTTTCTCGGCAGTGGTTTACACCATGATGGTCAAAAAGTTAAGCGAAACATACAAACCCATAACTATTCTCACCTGGCAAAATATCTATGGGACGATTCTTTTCCTTCCACTTTTTTTACTATTTGATTATCAAAGCTTTATAAAAGTTCCTTTCCAATGGCCTTTGGTCTTCACCTTGGCTCAATTAGTTATTTTTGCTTCCATTCTGGCTTTTTTCTTTTTTATAACTGTTATTGAAAAAATTGGAATTGCCCGAGCAAATGTTTTTACTAATTTTGTTCCTGTTGTTACAGCGGTTTCAGCGTGGTTTATTTTGCCTGATGAACATTTTAGCATCAAAACTTTTGTTGGCGTTTTTGTGGTAATCGTAGGTATCTATTTCTCACAGCGAAAACCTAAGACATTAATTATCCTTAAAGATTAAAACCATGAAGCGATTTTCCACTATTTTCATTTTCTTGATGATACTTTTTATCTCAGAAAACACCCAAGCTCAAATGCGATATGGCAATTGTGGCTCGGCTCCTTCGGATAGATTTTATATAACTCCCTATTTAGGAGCAGGTTTTGCAACTTATAAAGGTTTAAACTTTAAAGACAACACATTCACGTGGTTAGGCGGAATAACCTTTAACTATCGTTTATTCGATAAAGTAAAATTGGGATTGGGAACACGCTATCAAGAATATACAAAACCGAATTACCATCATCTTAAACCTTATCTCAATGCCGAATTCTCCTTATATTTTACCGAATTTGAAGATTTTGGTTTATATATTAATGCCGGTCCGGCTTTCGACATAGATATTATTGATGTCTCTGGAATCTTTGTTGACGGTGGAATCTATTACAACTATATAGTTTCCCCAAACTCGGGATTAGTTTTCATGCTCGACTATAGTCACAATAAATTAAATTTTCCATCCGGACTCTCCGTTAGTGATTTCAAAATCAATGAGTTTAAACTTTTAATAGGATACCGTTTCTGGTTTTAAAACAAATAATTATGCTTGAAAATATTAAATTGACCGACATCCTGTTTCTCGACATCGAGACAGTGCCTCAGCATCCTACTTATGAGGCGATGGACGAAAGAATGAAAAAATTATGGAATCACAAGGCGGAGCGAATTGCCTCTTCCGAAGACGACACACCTGAAACGCTTTATCCGCGTGCTGGAATCTATGCCGAATTTGGCCGAATCGTTTGTATTTCAGTAGGTTTTGTTCATAATAACATTCTTCGGATTAAGTCGTTTTATGGCCATGATGAAGTCACATTATTGACAGATTTTGCCAAATTGCTCGACCAGTATTATTCTGAAGAGCATAAATTGCTTTGCGCGCATAATGGGAAAGAATTTGACTTTCCATACATTAGTCGCCGGATGTTAATCAATAAAATTGGCCTTCCTGATGCCTTGAATATTGCAGGAAAAAAACCTTGGGAAATACGACATCTCGACACCATGGAATTGTGGAAATTTGGTGATTATAAAAACTATACATCCCTCGATTTACTCACCGCAATTTTCGACATACCAAGCCCCAAAGACGATATTTCAGGAGCCGATGTTTGGAAAGTTTATTGGCAAGAAAAGGATATTGAACGAATTAAGACCTATTGTCAAAAAGATGTGGTTTCCTTGGCTCAATTGATGAAAGCCTATCGCTGCGAATCTTTGTTCGACGATGCCGACATTAGTTTTGTTTAAAAAAACCTTTTTTTTACGAAGATTCTCATTGTTTGAATTCCTTAACATTTGCATTTTGGCAACCTAACCAAAAAGTCTATATTTGCAACCCGTTTTGAGGGACTGCTTTCAGTCAGATTTTCAAACAAGCGGATTATCTTATTATTTGTATTTCAACAACTTAAATAATATATTTTAATAATGAACAGGAATTCCATCATTGGTTTTGCACTGATATTTTTGATACTTATCGGATACTCATATTTTATGAGACCTTCACCCGAAGAAATTGAAAAGCAGCGCAAAGAGATTGCCCAGCAAGATTCGATTAGCCGTGTAAACGAAGCAAAAAAAGCAAAAGAGGCAGAAAAAAAAGCAGCAAGTTTTGAAGAAAATAACGATTCGGTAGCCGAACCCGCCGCTTTCGCTGCCGACACTATAAAACAAGACACCAATCAAAGTATTGCTAAAATTGATGGTCCATTTGCTGTAGCTCAACAAGGTGAAGATGAAGACATTATTATCACTTCTGACCTTTACAAGTTGAAAATAAGTAAAAAAGGTGGAAATAT
>JAFGWF010000177.1 GCA_016937295.1 Bacteroidales bacterium | reverse complement strand
TTCATTGCAGGATTTGGATACAAAACAAAAATATTAGTCGAGGAAACAGATTCCATTCCTGAATCATCCAAAAAGAAAAATTCGCAAATAGAAGTATCCGAGCATCCGTTATAGGAAATTAATACTGAATAATTTCCGGTAGAATCCGGCACGAAAAATTGCTGATTAGCTCCCGAGATGGGCATATTATTTAAGTCGCAATGGAGCCATTGATAGGATGCTGAATCCAAAGCCGCAAAAATGGTATCGTTTTGCTGATAAACAGTTACATCAACAGATTTTATCAGAATAGGTTCACCAACAATACAACCTAAAACATCATATTTCACCTCATAAATTCCCGGAGCAGAAAGCGAAGGCATGAAAGCACCTGTGGCGGAATCAATTGCTAAACCGGTAGGATAGGAATAGAAAACTCCTCCGGTAGCACCTATTAGAGTCACATTTTGCAGAGTGTCGTAGTTATAACAATATTCTGAAAAAGGGTAACTAATTGAGGGACTGTTATTAAAAAACACATAATCGCCGTCAGAATTGCTGAAATGTCCCACATACATATCCACATTTCCATCGTCATTCACATCGCCAAGGGTCATTCCATGCGAACCTGATCCGACAGGAGCCTGATAGCACAAGGTATAGCCCAGATTTTCTTCAACAGTCCACACTTGAGGATTTCCGCTATAGAAACTCAAAAAGACATCTAAATCGCCATCATAATCCATGTCGAAAAGTTCCACGCCTTTGCAATACGAATTAGTTGTGTAGGTGGTATCCAACGAAAACACTGCCGAACCATTATTGAAATAAATTTCAGCCTCGCTATTCATTTTTCCAACCCACGCATCCAAATCACCATCTCCATCTAAATCGCCTAAGGCAACCTGGGTAGTATTTGAACTGAAATTTGTTCCGGTCTGAGTAAAAACACCTGTTCCATTATTGAGGAATATGGCAATTCCGGTGGAGCTGTTCTTGGTAACGAATAAATCTAAGTCGCCATCGCCATCCAAATCGCCAAATTCAGCATCGTGCCCTACTGCACTCGAAATGGAGGCAGAGAGAGTGAATGATCCATAGCCGCTATTTTTGAACAATTTCCCTGAACTTCCCGAAGTGGCAGGAATAAAAATATCCATATCGCCATCCGAATCCACATCTCCAATTGCGGCATTATTTGCGGCAATATTGCTACTTACTGTTGTAGCATAGAAGATACCTAACCCATTATTAATCAGGATAGTTAAACTCGCTGAGGAATAGAAAGGAATTGCAATAATATCCATATCATTATCCCCATCTACATCGGCAACTTCCACTCCGTAAAAATCGCCATTGGAGCCTGTTGCATATTGAGCATTAAGCGTGAAAGTACCTGAACCATTGTTAAAATACACATCGACACCGTAATAAGCTGAAATTGAAACCGCATCTTGGTCGCCATCGCCATCAAAATCCGCAAGAGCCACTCCGAAAGTTGCTGCCGAGGTCGCAGGTTCTACTTGTTGCTGGTAGGTAAAATTACAACATTGGGAATATCCTCCTAAATAACTGTACATCAAGAATGTAAAAATAATAATTGTACCAAGATTTTTCATAATATGTGTTTTAAAGTTTGTTATTGCAGGTTTTTAAATAGTTTTGAATGTTTGTGTAGTTTGACGATCCATAAAGGACTTCCAAAATTACAATATATTTCTGAAATAAGTTTTAATTATTTAATTTTTACGACTAAAACTTTTTTATAGTTTCGCACTACAATTTGACTACATGAAAAGTATATATGACATAAGCATTCTTTTAGTTGACGATTACGAAATAAATCTTCAGGTTTTGTCACTTTCCCTTAAATCCCTATCGTTGGAAGGAGACAAAGCCACAAATGGTCAAGAGGCTTATGAAAAATATATAAAAAAACCTTACGATTTAATCCTGATGGATATAATGATGCCCGTTTTAGACGGATACGAAACATCTCTAAAGATTCGCAATTTTGAATTAGAAAACAAATTAGAGCCTTGCGTAATTATAGCCGTTTCAGCCAATCGCGAAGCATATAACACCAGCGAACTTCAAGTTTACGGAATCAACGATATCCTACCTAAACCATTTACTATTAAAGATTTGCGTGAAAAACTATCCCAATATTTTTCCTAAACACAGGATTTTCATAACCGGCGCAACAGGCATGGTAGGCAGCCGATTGATTGTTGAACTTCTCAAAGAATCCAAAAACACTATCACCGCTTTAAAAAGACCGGAATCCGATTTAGATTTTCTGAAAAGTCAAATCAGAAAGACTTTTTCAGATGCTCACGAGCAATTTTCCAGAATTGATTGGGTGGAAGGAAGTTTGCTCGACTATGCTTTTTTAGATTCCGTAATACCCGCATATTCAAGAGTTTATCACGTTGCTGCTTTGGTAAGTTTCAATAAAAAAGACAAGGAGGTTTTGTTCGAAACAAATGTGAGTGGCACAGCTAATTTGGTAAATGTTTGCTTACAAAAAGGCATCGAAAAAATGTGTTACGTGAGCAGCATCGCGGCTTTAGGGCGAAACGAACATGAAGGATTAGTGACCGAAACCGATTATCGAACTCAAACAAAAGGCACGTCCTACTACTCCACAACAAAGTATGAGGCTGAGATGGAAGTGTGGCGCGGAATTGCAGAAGGTTTGCCGGCTGTGATTGTAAATCCTTCGGTTATTATCGGCAGTGCTGATTGGACAAAAGGGAGTAGCGAGCTGATTACCACTGTTTTCAATGGTTTAAAATTTTACACCAAAGGAATAAACGGTTACGTGGACGTGGATGATGTGGCAAAAATAATAGTTCGGTTAATGGATTCATCTGTTGTAGGCGAACGGTTCATTATCTCATCGGAGAATATTTCCTATCAAACTCTATTTCAATTAATTGCAGACAAGTTGAATGTAAAAAAGCCTAAGATTTATGCCACTCCTTTTATGGGAGCGATTGCGTGGCGTGTTTTAGCTTTGCTAAGTCTTCTCACCGGAAAAAGGCCATTAATTACAAGAGATACTGCCCGAAACGCCCGTTCAATATTTCGCTACGATTCTTCAAAAATTATCAGCTTGATAGACTATTCTTTCTGTTCCGTGGAAAAATCCATAGAAAAAGCAGTTGTGGACTTTAAAGAATCTGAGATTTACAGGTCTAAAAATAAAAGATAATCAGATAGATAGCCGGGATAAGAAGTCCTGCTCCAATCAAAATGGTTCCTCGCCATTTCAAACCCGTTGGCCCTCGAAGGATAAACATTCCGGTAATAGATAGAATAATAAGTGCTCCTGCAAAAATGTCGGAAAACCAAGTCCAATAGGCATTTGGATTGTAATGAAGCCAATTGACAGCGTGAAAAACAGGCCTACGACCTAAAGTCTCAATAAAAACGTTCTTAGTTTCAACATCAATAAGTGCTGTTCCATTTTTGAAGAAAATCTTAATATCACCATCCGTATTCCAATAAAACTTCCGATATCGGTCATTAATCTTCCACTCTTTAAGTAAGTCTTTGGCGGTTTGGCTATCGAAATTCGATTCGGTATAAACCTGTTCAACTTTTTTTGTCCATGAGTTTAAAACGTAGTTTGGATTCCAGTCGTCGAGATGGTTGATGGCAATTCCGGAGAGGGAATAGATAATAATCATTCCCACAAAGAAATATCCGAGGTCGCGGTGGGTGGCACGATTAAATTTTCTTAAAGCTTTTCCCATATTGTATTAGTTAAAAAAGGCTGTTTAAGAAAAAAATCTTTAAACAGCCTTAAAAGTATTTTAAAAAATATATTATTGAGCTTCGTGGGTTTCAGTCTCATAAGCAGGAGCTTCATCTTTAGTAGCCTCTTCTGCATCATCAACCACCTGATATTTAGTACATTCAACAGAATAGTAGGAAATATGGTTTTTGCCTTGAGCTTTCAATTCAGCTAATTTTTCTTTTAGATTTTTAATCTGATTTACGCGTTGCTCAATTTCTTCTTTATGCTTGTTATCATTATGAGGAGCCGCCCCTTCATCGTGATGTTCAGCATCTTTTGCTTTGTCGGCTTCTTCAGAAACCAAAGTGCTGTCGCCTTTAGCCAACTCTTCATCCAATTCAGCTTGAAGGTTTTCGATATACAAATCATCAACTTTCATTTCCAACACTTTTCCATAAACAATAACTTCGTGATTGGCAACTTCATCAGCTCTGAAATTACCTGATTCTCCGGCTTCCACATGAATACTGTTGTCGGTTTCGGGATTAAAGACAACCATTCGAGTTCCACCATGCTTGCAAACATGATCAACCTCACCTTTAAAAACAACCAAAGAATCCACAAGGTTCTCAAAGTTAGCTTGCAACTCATCAACAGTCATGATATTTTCTTCATTAACAGTTTCTTCATTAGCTTTTTGGCTATTGCATGAAACCATGAAAGCCACAACAGATAAAATCAACAAAAACTTTTTCATATAAAAATGGTTTTAAAATTAAACTCGAAAATTAGGCTGCAATATTACTAAATAAATAATACGGTTTGAAAGAAACTAATATCAATGACACCGTCTGAAAAGATATATCGACTTTGTATTAACACTGATAGGAAACGCGAAAAACTAACCGATACTTAAACTTTGCGATTTATGACCTTTGATTCGATGTGAAATAATGTCAATGCCCACTTGGTTTTTTCCTCCACGAGGCAGAATCACATTTGCATAGCGCTTGGATGGTTCGATAAATTGAAGGTGCATTGGCTTAACAAAATCGTGATAATGCACCAAAACATCATCTAAGGAGCGACCACGTTCCATCATGTCGCGTTTGATGATACGCATCAGTCGATCGTCGTTGTCGGCATCTACAAAAACCTTGATATCCATACGGTTGCGTAGTTCTTCTTGCGTTAGGGTAAGAATTCCTTCGATGATAAGCACGTTGGCCGGAGCCACCGGAATGGTCTCATGAGCGCGACCACACGTCAAGTAGGAATAAATGGGCATTTGGATAGTCTCGCCATTTTTAAGCTTATCAACGTGATTTATCAACAAACTCCACTCGATGCTATCCGGATGATCAAAGTTGATATTCATCTTTTCCTCCTTCGACAAACCGCCATTATCGTAATAATAAGCATCTTGGGAAATGATAGCAACAGTGTCTTTGGGAATCGTTTTAATAATTTCCTTTACAACTGTGGTCTTTCCGCTTCCGCTTCCTCCTGCAATTCCTATTACCAACATAGTTTTAAAAAATTAAAAAAGGCCTCTTCTGAAGTACAAACCAGAAGAGACCTATATACATTAATGCGCTGATCCTTTTACCTTTAACTTGTCGCCGGTATCCTCAACAATTTTTCGATACCATTGTTCGGGATAGCCCGGGAAATTGACATGAGGAGGAATATATTTATGATCAGCCGGAACGGGTTTAACACGTTTGATATTTCCATCCATATATTTTGCAAAAAGGAAATAGTAGAATTTTTGCCATTCCAAAACGGTTGCGTTTCCGGTGTTTACCGAAAATTCGGTTAAGAATTTAACGGCTCCCGCAGGATTTTTCTCCATCATTGAAGCAGCTACAGCATCCATAGCAATCACTTGCTCCACAAATTTCGACTCTAAGGCCTTTTGCTTCACGTCAATGTCGGCATGAATGGAATCGTAGCGCGTATAGGCCAAATTCGACACCTGATTGAACACCCAGAAAGCGGCATCAGGAACAAATTCCATAATCGAACCGTAGCCTACAGCCATTTTCTCAGGAGTCTGAGTAATAGAAGAATACATGGGCATAAACACGGTTGAAGCGGCATCATCAACACCAAACCACAATATTCCTCCAACCTGACGTGGCAACCAAGCGCGTGATTGAGCAACAAAAACAAAACCCGTCTGTTGTGTTGCTGTTGCACGTTCGTGACAGTATGTTTCACCATCTACTTTCCACGTTAAATTTCTCCAACGATATGGATTGCCGTAGGGCATGGCTCCAAAATCTTTGCTCATGTCCAACTCTGTTCCTTCGAGGTGGTCGCGCATAAAATCCATCATATCTCTAACAGATATTTTTCGATCAGGCTTCACCCATAGAGGCATGCGGTTGGAAGCGTAGTTATTTTTTCCATCATGTTCGATATTTCCTTTGGAATATTCCCAATAGGATTTATTGGAAGCAAATTCTTGTGAGATTTTATGGAACATGCTGTAAACCCGAATTTCGCAGAAACGAGCTCCACCGAAATCAACAGGAGCATAAGTGTCGGAGAAGCTGAATTCTTTATCTTTTCCTTTGAACCAACCTTTGTCGCGGGCAAAAGAAATCACATCAGAACTATTAAAAACAGTAGCCTTAGTATCAGACCAAAGGTTTTCTTTTTGATAATCGAAAGTGGTGATGCGTGCCTGATTTGCATGACTTGAAACGTAGCCATCAGGAATGAGCAATGCAACCCAAACCGCACCTTTTTGACCTTGACCTTTACCAATCATTTCCATAATCCACACTTCATTGGCATCGGCAATGGAAAAGGATTCTCCACTACTATAATAACCATACTCAGCCACCAAATCGGTCATCACTTTAATGGCTTCGCGAGCAGTTTTTGAACGCTGTAACGCAATATAAATCAAGCTTCCGTAGTCCATAATTGCGCCATCTTGCTTGCCCAATTCTTCACGACCTCCGTAGGTAGTTTCGCCAATGGCAACCTGAAATTCATTCATATTACCAACCACATTATAGGTTTTGGCTGCTTGCTTGATTTTGCCGAGATGTTTTCCGGTATCCCACTCATAAACGTCCATCATGGTGCCGGCAGGCCATTTCGCAGCAGGCCAATGATAGAGCTCGCCATAGAGTACGTGAGAATCGGCTGCATAACTAATCATAGTCGAACCATCAGTGCTTGCACTTTTAGTAATCAAATAGTTAGTGCATCCAATGGATATTTCCGGTTTTAGAAAAAAGACAAAAAATACGAGTAAAAAGCTAATTTTATTCTTCATGGGTTGTGTTTAAAAAGATTAGTTGGCGAAAATAAAAAAAACCTGCATATCCTGTAAAGAATTTAAGGCTTCGGATTCAACTTTAATCGTTTATGGAGAAAATGATTCTAAGCTCAAATTAAAAAATCGGTTCTATGTTCTGAAATTAATGTAATTGTATATTTTTGTTTTTTAGAGATAATCAATATGCAGTATGACTTTGATGTAATTATTTCGGGAGGCGGTCCGGCTGGAGCAGCTTGCGCAATTGCGCTAAAAGATTCAGGACTTAGGGTTGGGCTTTTCGATAAAGATATTTTCCCGCGCGATAAAACCTGCGGCGATGGATTGACCCCTGACACTATTAATCAACTGGCTTTGCTCGACCCCTCTTTATCGAACGATTTTAAGAAAATGAACGGTATTTTATTGGTAAAAGGTGTGAAATTGAATTCCCATAACGGCAAAAACGTAACCGTACCACTTTTGCAAGAAACAAAAAAAGGAGGTATGTATTCGGCAAGTCGATATATTTTTGATGATTTACTTTTTCGATTTGCAGCCTCCCAACCCAATATTTCTGCCTTTGCAGGTACGCCAATACTGTCCACTGCAGTCCATTCGGATAGAGCTGAAGTGCAAACATCAAAGGGAATTTTTAGCTGCAAAATATTAATCGGAGCCGATGGCGAAAACTCTCCAATTGCTCGTTTAAACCTGCAAAGACAAATCGGTGATAATGAAAAGTATATAGCAATAAGAGCTTATTATCAAGATGTTAAGCTTCCGGATGGCGCCAACTATTTTCACTATTTCTTTCCCCGCAACACACTTCCAATAGGAATTTGGATATTTCCTGAGGCGGATGGGAATTACAATGTTGGTATCGGGATGTCCATTTCTTTGATGAAAAAACGAAACGCAAATTTAGCCCAACTGCTTCAGAAGGAAATAGAAGACGGAATGCTCACGCCCTATTTTTCTGATGCTAAAGCAGTTTCGCCAATAAAAGGACATACCATCACCGTGGGTCGGAAAGGTCGTCCAATATCGTCAAATCGTTTGCTGCTTTTGGGGGATGCAGCCGGATTGGCAAACCCTCTGACAGGTGAAGGCATTACGAATGCCATCAGGAGTGGTAGAGTGGCAGCGCTTCATCTGCAAAATTGCTTTAGCCAAAATCGGTTCGATGCCGACTTCAATAAAGCTTATGATAAAGAAATATATCGCCGCATGGCAAAAGAGTTCAACAATTACCGTTTCATGGAAGCCATAAATACAAGTTCGTTTTTAAATAATTATATCATCGAAAAAGTTGCACCTCATTTTACATCCTTTTTTTCCAACCCGGACGTAGTCAACAGCATTCAAAATAGTAAGTTTTTTGCAGCAAAAATATTGCGATACATGATTTTTAAAAGATGAAATTGCAAAATGCACATTGTGCACAATCCTTATCCTCTTTTTCCAAATGAATCATTCCGGCATCGCATTTTGCATTTTAACCGTGCCAATCTATCATCCATAAATTTTATAACTTTGCCGTTGATATTATTTTGGTCTAGTTTTAGCATCAAAACCACCTTTTACTAGAATTAGTTCAAAACTATTTCTTTTTAACCGAATATTAGACTCAGTTTTTTAATTTCTTTGAAATCTCAACAACATAACAATAAAACATTGATTATGAAACCTATAAAGACATCTATTTCCGTTTTTCTTTTGATTCTCGGATTGAGTTTTACCTCATTTACTTCCGATGACATGAAATCCACAGTGGACCAAATTAACGCATCCTTAAAATCGGGGAATTCTGATAGTTTTATCAGTTTTATCGCCGATCCGGTCGATTTGACTCTTCCGGGGAGTGACGATTCTTACAGCAAAGCACAAGCTTCGGTGATTTTGAAGAAGTTTTTTTCGACCAACAAAGTAAAAACCTATACCCAAAAACAAACCGGCAAATCGGTTGACGAAGCTGTTTTCATCATCGGCACTTATGAAGCAACCAATGGGAAAACTTTCCGAATGTATGTTTTGATTAAAACGGTCGGTGGAAAAAACAAGATTCAATTTGTTGAATTTGAGGAAGAATAGTATGACAATTAAGGAAATAATCAGCCAAGCTCTTTCAGAAGATATTGGAGATGGCGACCATAGCAGTTTATCAGCAATACCCGTTGAGGCTCATGGTGGAGCAATTTTAATAGCCAAAGAAACAGGCATCATTGCAGGAATTGACATTGCACGGCAGGTATTTCAGCATGTTGACTCCTCGACCATTTTTCACGCGTTAGTAAATGAAGGCGATGAAATTCAATCGGGAGATATGATTTTTACTGTGGAGGGGAAATCCATTTCGATACTTTCCGGCGAACGAGTTGCATTGAATTTTATTCAACGAATGAGCGGCATTGCTACCCGAACACATCATTTGACAAGTCTGCTTAACGGACTGAACACAAAGCTTTTAGATACCCGAAAAACCACTCCCCTACTTCGTGAACTCGAAAAATATGCTGTTCGTGTTGGAGGCGGACAAAACCATCGTTTTGGTTTATTCGACATGATAATGCTTAAAGACAATCATATAGATTTTGCCGGCGGGATTGAAAAAGCCATTCAAAAAGCTGTAGATTATTTGGATTCAACCGGAAAAGATTTGCGCATTGAAGTGGAAACCCGCAATTTAGATGAAGTTGAAGAAGTGCTTCGTGTAGGAAAAATACATCGGATTATGTTCGACAATTTCAGTGTAGTAGAAATGAAAGAAGCGGTAGCCCTTGTTGGTGGGCGCTACGAAACTGAAGCCTCCGGCGGAATTACGGAGCAAACACTTCGCGCCTATGCCGAAACAGGGGTTGATTTTATTTCGGTCGGAGCTTTGACTCATCATATCAAAAGCTTAGACCTCAGCCTAAAAGCAATTAAAGACTAATTATGACTGACATCATAAGCCGTCTGAAAAACCATGCAATGGTGCAAACTGCAACCGATTGGGGAAAACGAGTGGTTTTGCCCGGTTTCAACGGAGTTTCGATTTATGATGCCATGTATTTATTTTTCAAGGCCTTGTTTTTTGGAGCCCTGCCACAACGTGCTGCATCCATTGCTTTCAGTTTCTTTTTAGCTATATTTCCAACCATCCTTTTCTTTTTTACTGCCATTCCATATTTACCTATTAAAAACTTGAATGAGAAGGTATTAAATCTCTTATCGGATACTGTTCCGCCATCAGTTTATACGCTCATTGCCGACTTAGTAACCGACATCACCTCGCGTTCCCATTTCGGATTGCTTTCTTTCGGTTTTATTATGGCGTTCATCTTTGCTACCAACGGATTTAAAGCAATTATCGGCGCATTCAACACTTCAGTAATGGTAAAAGAAGGCCGGAATTTCTGGCAAATTCAGTGGATTTCTTTGGTTCTGTTAGGAATCGTTTCCTTTACTTTGATAATCACAATTGCCATAATGACATTTTATCAATTCTTTTTAAACTTCTTTTTCGAACACGGATATATTCGATCCGAATGGGTTTATAATTTGAT
>JAFGWF010000176.1 GCA_016937295.1 Bacteroidales bacterium | reverse complement strand
TTCATTGCCTTCGCGAAGCTTCTCCTTCGTAGTTTTACTACGGAGAAGGAGCTATGGCGAAGCAAGGTAGGACAGGAGGCAAAGGTTAATTAGAAATGATTTACGATTTTGCCGTAATAAAACTATTTAGGACAGTATTTAAACTTTCTTTAATTTATTGGGAAATTTAATGGATTAAATCCATTTCAAATTTGATTGTAAAATTCTGAAAACATTGGAATTTGGCGAATCTCATCGCTCGATTTCTTAAGGCAAACCATCCAACTTTCTAATTATCAGACCATTACTTTTTCTTGAAAATTTTATGATTCGGTATAATAAAAGAAAAAACCTGACGTTTAAAAAAGCATTAGTAATCAATCTATGCCTATGAACAAAACCTCTACACTTAAATCGTATTTCGGCTCACTTAAAACCAACAATTCCTTTGATTCGTTGACAGAAAATAAGTCGCAGGACAGCAGTCCAAAGCCTTCGGAGCGGGTCATTCAATTTCTAATTCAGTATTCTAAAACCTTAGAATCCAAAAAAGGGCTTTCCTATCAGTTGAATTAGAATTGTTGATTTTTGTAATCAGCCGATAAAATCTTTTACGGAAAACAATTTGTACTGAGCTTGGAGAAAATGTGAGCAATTTTTCCAAGCTTTTTTAATTTTGCAAAATCTTTAAGCAGAGCATCGAGAATGCACCGTCTAAATAATTATCAAACCTAACTTCATGACCATCCAGCAAAAATATCAGGAAGCTATACGACTATTTGAGATTCAAATGCCGATTGCCGAAACCGAATTGACCTATGAAAATCCCTACCAATTGCTTGTAGCAGTTATACTTTCGGCACAATGCACCGACAAGAGGGTCAATATGCTGACGCCGAGCTTTTTCCGGAGCTTCCCGACTGCTGAAACCCTTGCAGAAGCGCATCAGGATGAGGTGTTTGAATTGATAAAAAGCTGCTCCTATCCAAACAATAAAGCGAAAAATTTAGTTGGCATGGCCAAAACCCTAATCAATGAATTCAAAGGCAATGTGCCTTCCGATGTGGACGAGCTGCAAAAGCTTCCGGGAGTAGGTCGCAAAACCGCCAATGTGATTGCTTCGGTAGTTTTTGGCGAAGCCGCCATGGCGGTTGACACACATGTTTTCCGTGTTTCGGCACGAATCGGGCTTACTAAGAATGCTAAAAACCCCCTTCAAGCCGAAAAACAATTGGTAAAGTATATTCCTGAAGAAAAAATTCCAACCGCCCATCATTGGCTGATTTTACATGGAAGATATGTTTGTAAAGCTCGTAAACCGTTGTGCGACAATTGTTTTCTGACAGAAATATGTGATTATTATCGAAAAACACAGGCAGAAAACCTTTAATAGTTTTTTGATTCCATTTTATTTCAAATGCCAATACCCAATAAAAAACATGATTTTTATTGGTTTCTTTTATTGATTTGGTGAATTAATTAACAAAAAAAGCACTCAAATCGAATCTATTGTTATGTAAATAACAGATAATCAATAACAAACCACACTATTTAGAAAAACCTAAAAAAAAGGTTATATAACTGATATAAAGGGTTATTTTATATTTTTGCCAACCATGGATCATGTGGTATTAATCTAAGTATTAAACAAATAATATGTCAAAAAGTATTCAAATCAAGAAAGGTCTTGACATTAAACTAAAAGGACGACCGGAGAACAAGTTGTCCTCAGTGGAAGTCAAGCATTATGCTTTGAAGCCAACCGACTTTAACGGAGTTACTCCCAAGATGCTCGTAAACGTTGGAGATAAAGTAAAAGCAGGAACCATTGTATATTTCGACAAGACCCGCGAAAATCTGAAGTTTGCCTCACCTGTTTCCGGAACAGTTACCGAGGTTATCCGGGGCGAAAAGCGAAAGATGCTTGAAATCAGAATTGAAGCAGATGGAGCCAACGAGTCGATAAACTTTGGCAAAGAAGATCCCAACACCATGAGCAGGGAGCAAATCATCAACCGTTTGTTGGAGAGTGGCTGTTGGCCAATGCTCATCCAAAGGCCTTACGGCGTGATTGCCAACCCACAAGATGAGCCAAAAGCCATTCATGTTTCAGCTTTTGATTCTGCACCCTTGGCCGTTGATTTAGATTTTGCAATGGAAGGTCAAGGAGTTGCTTTTCAAGCGGGTATCGATACTTTGAAAAAACTCACCAAAGGAAAAGTTCACCTTAACATTCACAAGAATGAAACAAAATCGAAGGTGTTTTTAGACGCTAAAGGCGTAGAAATCAACCAATTCAGCGGACCGCATCCGGCAGGCTTAGTAGGAATCCAAATTGCTCATATCGACCCTATTAATAAAGGAGATATAGTTTGGACTATCGATCCTCAGTCGGTAGTAATCATTGGACGTTTATTCACTGATGGTGTTTATAATTCGGAGAAAGTGGTAGCGCTGGCTGGTTCGGAAGTAAAAAATCCTCAATATTACAAATTAAAAGTTGGCGCAAATATTAGCAGCCTACAAAATAATATTGTCGATGGAGCAGTCCGATATATCAGTGGAAATGTACTTACCGGCACTCAGATAGAAAAAGGAGGATACCTTTCGTTCTATCACCAAAGTCTGACAGTAATTCCTGAAGGAAAATACTATTCATTTTTAGGTTGGTTAGTGCCAAGTCCCAAAAAACACAGTTTCTATCGCACCGCTTTATCATGGCTAACACCCAACAAAGAATACCGTCTTGACACCAATCTAAATGGTGGAGAGCGTGCCTTTGTTGTCACAGGGGCCATTGAAAAGGTTTTCCCAATGGATATTTATTTGATTCCGCTGCTTAAATCAGTAATGATCAACGATATAGACAAGATGGAACAGCTCGGTATTTATGAAATTATTGAAGAGGACATTGCATTATGTGAATACATTTCCACTTCAAAAATCAATATGCAAAACCTTTTGCGTCAGGGCTTAAACTCCATGTATGCCGAAATGAGCTAATTAGAATTGTATAAACCTTATTATCAAGAATAAATGAAACCTATAAGAAATATATTAGATTCCATAAAGCCCCACGTTCAAAAGGGGGGCAAGTTTCATGCGTTCCATTCCTTTTATGATGCCATCGAAACCTTGTTTTTCGTTCCCAACCATGTAACCACAAAGGGAAGTCATATTAGAGACGGCGTTGACATGAAACGGACCATGTTTATGGTTGTTTTGGCCATGGTTCCGGCGTTATTATTCGGAATGTGGAATGTGGGTAATCTTCATTTTCAAGCAAATGGAGTGACAGATTTCACTTTAATGGAAGCCTTCTGGTACGGCTTTTTGAAAGTTTTACCATTAATTATTGTGTCTTATGCTGTGGGATTGGGTATTGAAATAGCCTTTGCACAGGGTCGCGGACACGAAGTAAACGAAGGATTTTTTGTCAGCGGCATGCTAATTCCATTGGTACTTCCGGTAACAACTCCACTTTGGATGGTAGCTTTGGCAGTAGCTTTTGCTGTTATCTTTGGAAAAGAAGTATTTGGCGGCACCGGAATGAACATTGTCAATCCGGCATTATTAGCCCGCGCCTTTCTCTTCTTCGCCTACCCCGCTTATCTTTCCGGCGACAGCGTATGGATTGCCCAAAGTGCCGATGCAATCTCAGGAGCAACTCCCTTGGCAGTGCTCACCGCAGGTCAACATTTAGACCTTTCAGTAATGGGAATGTTAATTGGAAATTATGCAGGGTCGATTGGAGAATCCTCAACAATCGCTATCCTTATCGGAGCTGCATTTCTTCTTTATACGGGAGTAGCCAGTTGGAAAGTGATGTTCTCGTTTTTCATAGGCGGTTTTTCTATGGCTCTGTTACTTAATGGTTTAGCCAGCAGTTTCCCTGAAAACGCGTATCTTGCACTACCGGCTTACCAACATTTACTCATTGGCGGTTTTGCTTTTGGAGGCGTGTTTATGATCACCGATCCTGTTTCGGCCACACAAACCGAAACCGGAAAATGGATTTACGGATTCCTTGCCGGATTTATTGCCATCATTGTAAGAGTTTTAAATCCTGCATATCCCGAAGGCGTTATGCTTGCCATCCTGTTTATGAATGTGTTTGCACCGCTCATCGACCACTACGTGATTGAAGCTAATATCAAGAGACGTTTAAAACGAGTTGCTATTGCCAAATAATTTGAATAATAAACATTAAAATCAAACGTGATGAATAAGAATAGTAATACATATATTTTCATTTACGCTTCACTGATGGTGGTAATTGTGGCAGTGGTGCTCACCATGGCAAACCTTACCCTTAAGCCGCTTCAGCAAAAGAACGTAAAAAATGAAAAAATGACGGAGATTTTGTCATCAATAGGTATTGAGGCAAATGCTGAAAATGCTGAACAACTCTTTAATCAATACATTCGCGAGGAAATCGTAATTACGGCCTCAGGTGAAGTCGTTGGCGTTTATCGCGATGGAGCCTTGGCCGAAGGAACAGAGCGTGCTTTCGATATTGACTTGAAGAAAGAATTGAATAAACAAATAAAAACCGGAGATGGTCATTTCCCAATGTATATCGCTGATAACAATGGAGAAAGGCTTATAATAATTCCACTTCTTGGAAAAGGATTATGGGCAAAAATCTGGGGCAATATTGCCTTGAAATCTGACTTGAACACCATTTATGGAGCCAATTTTGGCCACGAGTCGGAAACTCCGGGTTTGGGAGCAGAAATATCTGAGCCTAAGAAGGAGGGTAAAAAAGTATTCTCCGACCAATATGATGGAAAGCAAATCTTCGATGCTGAGGGAAATTTCCAGTCGATAATATGCGTTAAAGGAGGTGTTGCTAATCAAAGTAAAGTAGCCCCTGAGCATGGTGTTGATGCCATATCAGGAGGCACACTCACAAGTAATGGCGTGACTGATATGATTAACGACTGCCTAGTTAACTATGTTGAATACATTAAGAAAAACAAATAAACCATGAGTACAGTAAAAAACGAAAGGGAGCCTCTGTTTTCAGCGAAAAACATTCGTCTGATGACAACACCGCTCAACAAAGAAAACCCTATTACTAAGCAAGTTTTAGGTATTTGCTCCGCGCTAGCTGTTACCGTCAAAGTTGAACCGGCAATCGTAATGGCCATTTCGGTTATGGCAGTTTTAGCTGTGGGCAATTTAGTGATTTCACTGTTGCGAAACACCATCCCGAACCGTATTCGCATTATCGTGCAGTTGGTTGTAATTGCTGCATTGGTTATTCTTGTGGATCAAGTACTAAAAGCCTATAGCTACGATGTAAGCAAACAACTTTCGGTATTTGTAGGTTTGATTATCACCAACTGTATCATTATGGGACGCTTTGAAGCGTTTGCAATGGGCAACAAGCCTTGGCCATCCTTCCTCGATGGTTTAGGAAATGCTGCAGGTTATGGTTGGATTTTGATAGCCGTTGCTGTTGCACGTGAACTATTTGGCTCAGGCACTATCATGGGAATGACCATTATACCTGAAGGATTTTATGGTTTTGGATATGTGAACAATGGTCTGATGATTTTGCCCCCAATGGCACTAATAGTGGTTGCGGTAATCATTTGGATACAACGTGCTCGCAACAAAGATATGGTTGAAGAAAATTAGTAAGAACATAAATACCAATAAATTATGGAATATTTAAATATTTTTGTTAAGTCAATTTTTATTGATAACATGGTTTTTGCGTACTTCTTAGGTATGTGTTCTTACCTAGCTGTATCAAAAACGGTAAAAACCTCTGTAGGTTTGGGTTTAGCTGTAATCTTCGTTCTTGGTATCACCGTTCCGGTGGATTATCTGCTGAACAACTACCTGTTAGCCCCCGGTGCCCTTAGCTGGTTAGGCGCTGAATATGCTGATATAGATTTGAGTTTTCTCAGTTTTATCATGTTCATAGCTGTCATTGCATCCATGGTGCAGTTGGTTGAAATGATCGTTGAAAAATTCAGTCCTTCCTTATATGCTTCACTCGGTATTTTCCTTCCTCTAATTGCCGTTAACTGCGCCATCCTTGGAGGAAGTTTATTTATGCAACAACGTGAATATCAAAATATAGGCGAAGCAACCGTATTTGGTTTAGGTTCTGGTGTGGGTTGGTTTTTGGCCATCGTAGCCATTGCTGCCATCCGCGAAAAGATTACCTATTCTAATGTGCCTGCACCGTTGCGGGGTCTTGGAATTACCTTCATCATCACCGGATTGATGGGTATCGCTTTTATGACATTTATGGGAATTAAATTGTAGAATCCATTAGCTAAAAAGTTATGATATTATTAGAAATTGCTACGTCAACTGTTGTAATTATCAGTATAATCACTTTCTTGTCGATTATATTGATTCTGGTCAGCATCCTGTTGTACGCCAAGAAAAAGCTTACACCACAGGGAAAAGTTAAAATCACTGTTAATGGTGAAAATGAAATAGAAACCGAACCGGGTGGCACTTTGCTTTCAACCCTGTCGGCGGAGAAGGTTTTCCTTCCGTCGGCCTGTGGTGGTGGTGGAACCTGCGGAATGTGTAAATGTCAGGTTTTTGAAGGAGGAGGAGATATTCTTCCAACGGAAACCGGTTTTTTCACTCGTAAAGAAGCGCAAAACAACTGGCGTTTGGGCTGTCAGGTGAAAGTACGCGGTGATATGACTATTGGAGTTCCTGAAGAAATATTCGGAATCAAAAAATGGGAATGTACCGTTGTTTCCAATAAAAATGTGGCCACTTTCATTAAGGAATTTGTGGTGAAACTTCCTGAAGGAGAAAAACTTGATTTCCGCTCCGGTGGGTACATTCAGATTGACGTTCCAAAATGTGAAGTAGATTACAAAGACATTATCGTTGAGGAAGAATACCGAGGCGACTGGGACAAATTCAATATGTGGGATTTGAAGATGAAAAATCCAGAGCCTGTTTTCCGTGCCTACTCAATGGCCAACCACCCAGCCGAAGGAAATATTGTGATGCTGAATATTCGTATTGCTACTCCGCCTTGGGATCCTAAAATCAAAGGCTTTATGAAAGTAAATCCAGGTATTTGCTCGTCCTATATCTTCAATCTGAAACCAGGGGATAAGGTTACTGTTTCAGGTCCTTATGGCGAATTTTTTATCAAAGATACCAAACGCGAGATGATGTTTATCGGAGGTGGTGCCGGAATGGCTCCCATGCGTTCGCATATCTTCGACCTATTCCTCACCAAGAAAACCAAAGACCGCAAGGCAACCTTCTGGTATGGAGGCCGTTCGATGCGAGAGTTATTCTATGTCGATCAGTTTAGAGCAATCGAAAAAGAATTCCCAAACTTTACTTTCAATATCGGACTTTCAGAACCGATGCCCGAAGATAATTGGACCGGATATGTAGGTTTTATCCATCAGATTATTTTGGATAATTATCTTAGCAAACACGACGAACCCGAGGAAATTGAATATTACCTCTGCGGACCACCTATGATGAATCAAGCGGTGTTTAAAATGCTCGACGACTTGGGCGTTCCCGAAGAAATGATAGCCTTCGACGACTTCGGAGGATAAGAATTAAGTAAAATGAGACCGATGAAAATCGGTCTTTTTTTTATTTTTTCACCACGGAGAGCACAAAAGGAAATCATTCTCTGTGTTTCTTTGCGTTCTATGTGGTTTACCTCTAATTTTTTCACCACGGAGAGCACAGAGGCTATTCTTTATTTTTCACACAACAAATATATTCCATAGAATCCGCGAAATCGCTATTTTTGCAGCTTGTTATTAAACTACTTAATTCCCTCAAAATGAAACTTATAACCTCATTTTTCTTTGTTTTAACAATAATCTTGTCGAGTTGCAATAATATTTCAACGATTGAACCCACAAAAACCCCTGAGAAATATGTGATTCAAGGAGCGGCACAAGGAACCTACTACGCCATAACATACTACGATCCGCATGGCCGGAAACTTGATCATTCGATTGATAGTTTGCTAAAAGCTTTCGACATGTCGGCCTCCAACTATCAGGATAGCTCCATAATTTCTAAAGTGAATGCTAATATTCCAGTAAAGCTTGACGAGATTTTCTTAGGCAACTTCAACTTAGCAAAGGAAGTATCGCTAATGACTGACGGAGCTTTCGACATCACGGTAAGGCCGTTAGTTGAGCTCTGGGGCTTTGGAAAAAAACAAATCGGTGAAGTTTCTCTAGGTGAGGTGGATAGTGTAATGAGCTTTATTGGTTTCCAAAAGGTGCGCATCGAAGATGGAAAAGTGATAAAAGACGACCCTCGGCTGCAACTTGATTTCAACGCAATTGCCCAAGGTTACTCGGTGGATGTAACGGCCAAATATCTGAGATCATTAGGAATTGAAAACTTTTTGGTGGATATAGGAGGAGAAGTTGTGGCTTCCGGTCAAAAGGCTGACAGCAGTTTTTGGAAAGTTGGAGTAGAACGGCCTAAAGAAAATGAAGCGTACGGCGAAGCTCTTAGCGCTGTTATTTCGCTAAAAGACAGAGCTTTAGCTACATCAGGAAATTATCGTAAGTTTTATGAGAAGGATGGAGTAAAATATTCACATACGATTGATCCCAAGACAGGATATCCAGCCAGATCAGTTTTGTTATCAGCAACTGTAATCGCCGAAAATGCTGCCTTAGCCGATGCTTTAGCAACTGCATTAATGGTTAAAGGGATAGATAGCAGTAAAGTATTTTTGGAAAAACATCCTGAATTTGATGGGTTTTTAATATATTCTGATGAAGCAGGTAATTATAAATTTTATGAAACTGAGGGGATAAAGGAGATTATCACGAAAAATTAGAAACACCCTTTTCAGTTTTAGACTAAGATGAATTGAACCTCGAAAGCTTACGGTTTTACAAAAAATTTACCGGTAAGAAGTTTGAGTTTATCCCGAAAAAAGCGAGAAAAGAAACGGTATTGACCTAATAAAATTCCATAAACAAAAAGGAAGAAGTTGTATAGAGGTAAAACAACTATCAGAAAAACAACCAGTTTCATCCAGAATGGAGAATCGTCTGAGATGCCTAACATTAGGTCAATTTTTCGATGAAAGTATAACGTTGTAGGACCAGCTAAAGAAAATGCCAAAAGAATAATTAAGACTTGCCAATTGCTTTCAATGCCCCACCGAGTTTTTAGTTTATTCCAAATTTTCATAAAAATTAGTTATCGCTCAACTATCGTTTGAATTGGCTCCAAAATTACAATATTGACCTTTTGCTAAAGTCTTGAAAACTGTTAAAGACTCTTAGAGTGATAATTATCAGAGATTAGCCACGTCATTCCACCTTGAGAATCATTTCCGAACCGGCAATATCAGAGTCGCTGCCATAATCCACAACACCTAAAACATTATAGCTGCCTTTTGTTAAACCTTTTGGCAATGCGAAAGTAATTTCTCTTGTTCCGCCTGGCAAAACCGTGAACCCTTTATTTTTAATGGTGAGCTTTTCACCTGTTGAGCTATTGACAATGTCGAGATAAGGAGCACAATCGACAATAGCCTCGCCCGTATTTGCCACTTCCATTTTAAGTTTTATCACCGTATCAGTTGCAAGGCTATCTCGAAAAAACTTAATAATAGTGGCTTCCTTAAAAGTTACAGACGGCGGGGTTTGAAAAATATGGATGGTAAA
Organism: Bacteroidales bacterium; assembly: GCA_016937295.1. GTDB lineage: Bacteria > Bacteroidota > Bacteroidia > Bacteroidales > UBA1556 > UBA6267. Next base: position 9,054 of record JAFGWF010000176.1, on the reverse strand, counting down.
CTGAAATGTCTGAATAATTTGCATTCCAACCACATCGGAACCTTTGGCCATAGAACCGGTATTTTCTTGAGCCAACTTAACTACAGCAACTGCCCATCGTGCATTGTTAGCTTCAGGAATATTTGGCAATTGAAGCAATACCTCAATGTCGGCAGTTTCGCCCGGTTCAACTTCAACAAACGATGGAGAAGCAGAGAGCCACTGCGAACAGCCTCTGGCATTAGTATCGCCAACCGGAGTAATTGAAGATTTTCCCTGATTTCCTGTGGCAGAAAAATCTGCAAAGTCCACCTTGAAAGATTCTTTCTTTGTGCCATTATTTGCGATACGAATTTTCTGACTTTTATAGCTACCGGGAGCCACCTTAAAATACAATCGAGATGGGGAAACCGAGGCACTCTGAGCATTAGCAAAAAGAGCAGACATTATCAGAAGTCCGCTAATAAAAAATGAGAGTAAATACTTCATAATCCGGATTTTGTTGTTAATTATATTGTCATTCAATACCACACAAAGGTAGAATGCGTTAGGTTGTGGCAGGAAATTCTAAAGAAAAGTTTTTCACGTTAAAATGTTAATGAAAATAGCATCAGATTTCATGGTCGGCATTTTTTGGCGGCTTGAGTCGTGAGCATTTTTTGGTGTCTGTTAGAAAAACTTGGAATACAAAAATCGGCACAGGGTCGTAACCTGAAGTTCCCCACGGATGGCATCGCGAAATACGATTGGCAGCCATTGCCCCTCCGTTAATCAAACCGAATCGTTTTACGGCTTCAATCGCATATTGACTGCATGTTGGCACGTGCCTACAGGACGCCGGAGTAAGAGGCGAGATGACATAACGGTAAAAATGCACCGGAAGTAAAGCCGTGTTAACTGCTAATTTGTAGAACGTCTTTTCGGAGTTCATGACTTAAAAGCGAAGGACTGATCAAGCAAAATGAGCAGTCCTTCACAAAGATTTTACATTAAAAAGGCAAATCGTCCGTTGGCTCGAAACTATTCGCTGAGCCTTCCTCTTCAGTAAAAGAAGGAAGAGGAGGATTGTTGGCTGGAGTGCTAGTAGCGCCGGCATTCTGCTTTTCGATGCGCCAAGCTTTTACGTTGGTGTACCACTTGCCGTTGAACTCACGCGATTCCACATCAAAATCAACTTTGACCAAATCATTAATATTCAATGTTTTAACAACATCTACTTTATCACCCCAAACGTCAATACACACCTTTTTTGGATATTGGTCTTGCGTTTCGATGACAAATGCACCTTTAACCCAGGTGCCATTTTTCCCCTGTCCACTTTGTTCAGGAAGAATTTCTGTTAGTTTTCCGGTAATTTCCATAGTTCAATATTTATTCTTCAAAGATGGTTATTTTTTCGATTTTATCGCCTTGCCGAATGGCATCAATCACATCAAAACCTTCATAGATTTTGCCGAAACAAGTATGATTGCGGTCGAGATGAGCTGTATTTTGTCGCGAATGGCAGATAAAAAACTGGCTTCCGCCTGTGTCACGTCCGGCATGTGCCATTGAAAGTACACCTCGGTCGTGATACTGATTATTTCCATTCAACTCGCATTTTATTTTGTAACCCGGACCTCCGGTACCAACGCGTGGATTATTCATGTCGCGGCTTAAAGGACATCCCCCCTGAATCACAAAATTAGGAATTACCCGATGAAAAGCCAGACCATCATAAAAACCTTCGTTGGCCAATTTCACAAAATTTGCAACCGTCCCAGGAGCATCCTCTTCATAAAAGTTTAACTTCATCACCCCTTTTGAGGTAACTATTTCTGCTTTCTTCATATTATATTATGTTTAATTGATTGTATTACAATAATTTGGCTCTGATATGATGACTAATCTTTTCAGAACGACAAATGTAATAACTTAAATTGAAAATGAATACATTTTTTTAAGAAGATTGGTTGAAAAGGTAAATGTGATGCCCCTTCAACAAGCTATGGTTAAATGTGGCATTGTGATTATGGTTAGAAATTTTTTGTCAAATCCAACCACCAGAATCTATCACACTAATGATTTCCTCAACTTTTCACACGTATCATCCTTCTGATTGCGGCTGAAGGACAAGTAAAACTATAAATTCCTTTGAACAATAAATCTTTGGATTTGATTCGTTTTATCCGACATAAGGTAGAGAAAGTAAAAACCGTCAGCAAAATTAGTTAATTCGATTTTCTCCCTTGATTGTGTGGTTCTAAGATTCACAACTAATTGTCCTACTGAATTATAGATACGTATTTCAGATTCCGGTTTGGCGATTATGGTTAATTCATCGAAGGCCGGATTAGGATAAACTTTAAGCGCAATTTCTTTTTCCGCTGGATTATCACTTAGTGGTGAGATTAAATCCACTACCTCTGCCAAACTGCGCCATGCACAGCCATTGCTATCTGTTGCAATACAATGATAATTACCTGTTTGAAGTAAATCCAGAGCACAATTGCTCGCAGATACTGGAAAATCATTCAAAAACCACTGACAATTAAGGTAACCGTTTATAGTGAGCGTATTGCCAATATGAGATATTTCGGGAGTTATACTCTGCATTCCGGTTGTGGCAATACTGTCTATTGTGGTTTGAAAAGCAATGGTTTTGAGAATCGAGTCCACCGATGATGATAATCCGGGATTATAATTACTCGATAAAGGATTAGTCTTAAAAACGGTGCTAAAAATCACATTTGCAGTTAGATAGGAGCCACTAAGTGATGGATGAACCTTATCGGAGCTCCCCAAATCAATGGAGGGATGATTAAAAATGATTCTCTTAAACGCCGGCCCAATTGGTGCAATGATTTGCTTTGCTATATCATTCAGATACTGATAGTTATGATATAGACTGTCGATTAGAGCCTCCGCAGAATTTCCATAAGGCGGATAACCATCTTTAGTTGCAAAACCGGCAAACCAAATCATCTTGGCGCATGGATGATAAAAAAGCAAGGAATCACGAATTTGCAGGTGACCTTCAATTACGAGGCTACTTTGTGGAAACTGGCCATAACTTAGGCAAAACCGTCCTTGATTATCCTGTAAAACCAAATAATCCCAATCTTGGCTTTTTATTAAAGAATAAACCACCGGATTGTTACTATGTGCCGAAGTACCTTGAGAAATGTCCCCAACCGAAACTCCGCCGGGCGCATGGGACGCAACAACGACTTCTTTGCCATCTGCATGAGCTAATTGCTCAAAAAGTATATGAAGATTATTAGCCGATGTGAAACTATTACCCACAAAAAGCACTTTCGTTGTGTCCTGAGCTTTAGCTATAAAACTAAGGATAACCATTAGACCTATTATTATGAACCTCATAAGATTATATAATGTTGATTTATATTGTTCGATACCGGAAAATGCTAAACACAGGTGCAGGATGTGAATGTAAATTGTTTATTTACAGCACTATGTAAATTATTGCACTGTCGTTTCAAGTTACGCACCATGCCTGCACTTAACGTTTTAGCATATTTTATGGTGTTTCATTTTCATCTAATGTTTTGTCATCCAATTTTTTAATCAATTTATCAAAATCGGATTGAAATAATCTATCTTGAATAATTCGGTATTTTTCAAATTCATTTTCTGCAAACTCCTTAGCTATTGCATGAGTAACTTTTCCTGCATTTGTCAAAATATCCTTTTCATTGAATTGCAAAAAAGCATTTAATTTTTTCGACCAATCTTCCATAGTCATTGGAATTTGTCTTTCTGCTTGTGTTTCTGCGTAATCTAAATACATCGTTATAAAACGGTCTAACGATTTTAATTCTTGCATGTTTAAATAGTTTTTAGCTATCGAAACATCTGTTTTGATAATTTTTCCTTCCGGTGCGTTTTTCCATGTTGTCAATCCCATTTTATCCTTTTCGCTGTCAGCTCTTTTTACTATCAATTCTGCTGCTGTGTGTCCATGAATTGCGAAATGTAATTTGTTTTGAACTGTTTTAAAAAATGTTTTAGTCGTAGGACTTTCTAAATTATAATCTAAGGCAGTAGCATAAATATCTGTAATTTTTTGATAAAATTGTCGTTCGCTTGCCCTAATCTCGCGAATTTCTGCAAGTAGTTGATTAAAATACTCTTCGCTTAAATATGCACCGTTTTTTAATCGTTCCTTATCTAAAACCCAACCACGTATGGCAAAATCACGTAAAATATTTGTTGCCCATTGACGAAATTGTGTTGCTCTTACAGAATTTACCCGATAACCTACTGATATTATGGCATCTAAATTATAAAATTGAGTATCATAATTTTTGCCGTCTGATGCAGTTGTCCGGAATTTCCGGATAACTGAGTTTTTATCTAATTCATTGTTATTAAATATATTTTGTAAATGTTCACTTATTGTTCTAACATCGACATCAAAAAGAGTTGCAATTAATTTTTGAGTAAGCCAAACAGTTTCTTCTTCTATACGAACTTCAATACTATCGCCTCCTGCTTGTTTTGTAAATACAAGAAATTCAGCAGTGCTATTGCGTATTTGAAGTTTTTTATTTTTATCAGGCATAATGTATTGTTCTATTTATCAATATTTTGTTTGTATTTATTATAAACCATAACTACTTTATTATCACAAGTCGTTTGATAAAAGTCCTATGATCGTATTGTAGGGAAATGAAATAAACTCCATTAGATAATTGCAAATCACTCAATATTATCCGATTTCCGGTTGGGACAAGATTTTGGATTTCTGAAATACAATCCATTGTGGAATTAAAAATCTTCAAGGAACTGACGATGGAAATGTTTAGAGGTAAAACGATATTGACTTCATTTTTCGCAGGGTTTGGATAAAGGGTGAAATTTTTCTCAGTGATTTCATCTATTCCGGTGTCGTCCAACAGTTCAATCAAAATGGTGTCGGAAGCCGAGCAACCAGAACTATCACTGATTGTCAGCGAAATGGCATTGTAGGTTGAACTAAGAGACGATCCACAAACTAAAATGATATTGGCTGTTGCTCCATTGCTCCAGAAGTTCTGAAGTCCGGTTGTGTCGCCAGAGAGGGTTAAACAATGAGACGCTTTCAAAATGGTGTCGGAGCCAAGATTAGGCTTAGCAACCCGATGAACAAAAACATTCAAAGAGTCCGAAAAAGCCCCATCGCCATTTAAATTAGCCGCTTGAACAAAAATCACAGCCTTACCAATAAATGATGGATTCCAATTTATGCTAATCGCCGTGTCAGCACCTACTAACGTTCCAGCATTTGTTGGCCTGATTTGCCAATTGTAGCCAGTGGCAGTGCTAACCGATTTAGTGTAATAATTAGTTTGTAGGGGATTACATACTAAAGTGTCCCCATTGGGTTTTGTGGGTTGCAGCGGCAAATATGGATTTCCAAGAGCTTTGATGCAAAAATTAGCCGTACTGTCAGTGAGAAACAAATCCTGCCACGATTGGTTTGAATGCCGAAAAAAACTTTCGCTTGGATTTGATTTACTGGTAACCAAGGTTTTAGATTGTGAGCCCAGCAGCACCGGAACGTAGGATGTTTTGTCGATAGGTTGACCTCCGGCAGACAGAAAAAGGTAAACATGAAATTTATTATTGGGAGAAGTTAAAAAAGGTTGAATTAAATCGATAGTATGAAATCCGGAGTGATTAATAAAACCCGATATTTTTGAAATAGTGTCGTAAAGATGGTTATTTATTAAGGTATCAAAAATAATCACTTGATAATTTACGCTATCTTTAGCAGTGAAAAAGCTAACCGCATTAATCCAATCGAGCCCGGAGGCGGGAAACGAGTTGAAAGCTTCCCTGATGTCTTCCATCTCAGAGCGCCAACCATGATAGTCGTGGTAATAAATTTTGGAAAACTGCAAAGGCTCCACCTGCTGAAACGAAACGGCACCCATTTGTGGCTCTTGACCACAATGCTTGTCGTAGTAAGAAATCCAGAAATAGCCGGAGTCGCCCCAGTTAACGCCCCAGGAATTTTTAACCAACCACGCTCCAGGGGCATTAGCCGGAGTGATTTTGTTGTCGTCCCAACCGATGATTGCTACTGCATGGTTAGGCTCCGAAGTAGAAGTTGGAGGTTGATAATGAATATTTCCCGTATGCCAATAGCCTACGCACATGCAGGTACCTAAAACTCCGTGGTCGATGATTTTTTGTTTGATAGTGTTTATTCGCGACAAATCTTCTCGGGCTTTAAACCATTCAATATGACGGGGATAGAAATAGTGATATGCAGAATCTTTTCGGGCTGGAGCTGAATTAAAATTTTGGCCATCAATATCCCTCACAGCACCTTCACCTCTTGCCAGATAGGCAGCAGTAACGCGATAGTCGCCACCATTGTGAACACTTAACCCACTGCCTGACACGGGGTTAGCATCGTCGTTATTATGCTGATTGAACCCATTCCACCAGTCAAGGTGATACTCGGCCAAATTTGGTTCACCAACTTCACCCGAATTAGTCCAATTGCCTGTAATTAAAAGATTTCCCTCCATTGCTGCCATTGCTCCATGAGTCCAGCAGGTGCCGCCTTGCTGCGATTTCACCGTTGTTACTAAATTGGCTCCATTCACATTTCTCAAATCATAAGATTGAGGAAGATTTTGCCCAAAAGAAAAATATGAATAAAAAAGTAAAAAAGCGTAGAAAAATAATATGCGATAGTTCATTCTGTTAAAATTGTGATTGAGTTGAACAGACACAAATACCAAGTTTGGAGTTGTGTGGAAGCATAAATAAATGTAATAGGGTGAAAATCTTCAACAAGTTCTGTAGGAGTCCGTTTAGTGTAAAATTTGGAAATTTAATAACGGGGTTTGTACCAAATAATTAGAATCTCAATGGTGATAAAAAAGGCAGCTATCCTCATTTTAACATTGGTTGCCCGCCGGAATGAAAAAATTTGTAAAATGCACAATACAATTTTCCCGACTTCATTTCAATACAATTTTACATATATAATTGATTTACAGAATTATAAATCGTCCGTAGTGAAAAAAATCTTACGTTTACGTAATTTTTGACCGTTAATAAAAAAAACTTATGAACAATTTAAAATAAGTTATAGTTTTATTAATATTCCCATTACATTTGCTTGACAATCAATTGTAACCAAATTAACCAATAATTAATAGTAGCTAATTAGCTTTCTAATCAACTGATTATTAATTACCCTTTACAAACTAATCCTAATTATTAACCTTTAATTCTATGATGGTATGAGAAATTTATTAATCATTTTGTTTTTGTCCCTCAATGTAATGTCATTAAACGCTCAATTAGCAAGTTGGCCACTAACTTCTGATGGTAATCCAACTGGTGTTAATTCAAATTTAACAGCAACTGCATTCACATCTTCAGGTGTTGGGACGTTATCCTTTGGCACAGATGGAGCCTATGCAAATGGTTGGACCACAAGCACTTCAATAGACCTTGTAGAGTATTTTGAAGTTACTATAAGTCCCACAGCAACCAATTCATTACTTATTTCAGATATCAACTTCTCTGAAAGACGGTCTTCAACAGGTATTCTTAATTATCAAGTGAGATGGTCCTTAGATGATTTTTCTACATTTACTACTATAGCGACAGTAACCGTTCCGGATGATGATAACGAGAGAGATGGCAGTATTTCAGGGTTGTCAATTGCTGTATCTGCTGGTCAAACATTAAAAGTCAGATGGTATGGCTATGGAGCTGAAGCCGGTACCGGCACATGGAGAATTAACAATGGATCTCTTAATATTCAAGGAATTGTGATTAAACCGGAACCAACAAATCATGTTACATCTTTCCAATCCAATTCTTCAGCAACAACATATAATTCCATAACTTTAGTTTGGTCTGACAACAACTCTTCTTCCGATGTTGATGGTTTTCTTATTAAAGGAAGTTTGGTTTCCTATGCTGACATTTCTGCCCCTACGGATTATAATCCTGAATCAGATGGCACATTAATTAAAAATATTGCTCAGGGCGTTGAAACAGTTCAATTTACAGGTTTGACTAATGGCGTAACTTATTACTTCAAAATTTGGCCTTATACCAATAGCGGTAGCAATATTGATTATAAAACCGGAAGTGAGCCTCAAACAAATGAAGCTACTATTACGATAAAGGTTATCATATCAGAGGTTGTTGACCATTCAACATTTGAAAACGAATATATTGAACTTTGGAATATTGGTACAACTTCCGTAAACATTGATGGATGGCAAATATATGAAAGATTTACGGATAACAATACTGAAGAACGAGGAGTGACGCTGAATACAACATCCCAGAAAAATACAGGAGGGAGTAATTACTTGATATTAGAGCCAAATGAATATTGTATTATTGCCCGAAATGCTACTACGTTAGAATCAAACTTTTCCATTGACAACAATATAGCTATTTTTTCCGGTACTGTGCCCCGAATTAATGGTTATGAAAGGTATCAACTTAGGGATGGAGCAAGTAAAGGTGTGGTCATCGATGCTTTTGGTGATTGGGATAGTCACTCAACATTTTCAGCCTCAGGGTTCCATTCTTATTATAAATTGAATAGTAATGATGGGGAAATTAGTACAAATTGGGGAAGCACCGCTCAATCGACATACTATGCAACTCCAGGTTCAAGAAACCAAACCTCAGAAGGTGTAATTCTCCCCATCAACCTCCTCTCCTTTTCTGCTCAAATGCAAGCTGAAGGCGTTGATTTGAAGTGGGTTATATCTTCCGAAATCAATAACGACTTCTTCACTGTGGAGCGGGCACAAGATGGTGTAAACTTCAACGAAGTAGGTCGTGTGGCCGGAGCAGGCAACAGCAACGTAGAGCGTCACTATAGCTTCTTAGATTCTGAAATGCCGAAAGCTATAACCTACTATCGCCTCCGTCAAACCGATTTCGATGGTACAACCACGGTTAGCAAAACCATTCAACTGACTCCGGCAAACGGCAACGAGTCGCTGCAAGGCCTCTATACCGATCACAACCGAAACCTGAATATCGTGATGAATTCAAGCGTTAATCAACAAGTTACGGTTGCCATGTTTACTTTGGATG
>JAFGWF010000175.1 GCA_016937295.1 Bacteroidales bacterium | reverse complement strand
GAAAACGGGTACGAGATTTATCGCATGGAGTTAGGTGTGGATAAGGATTATAAACTGCTGAACATCACACCACTAAAGCCATTTACGAAGGCGGACTACGCCAAAATGGAAAACGGTGATTCGGTAGAAGCATTGAATCAAAAGGCCATTTTTGATAATATTACTAAAAACAAAACCCAAAAATCGGCCTTTGAAAAAGTGAAATTTGCTCAAAACCTGCAAAATGAATACGGATTTTACTTCCTTATCACCACCCGAATCCGCGAAATTTCCATGTCATCAGGGTTGGAATTTCTTGATAAAACCGCAACTAAAGATCGCATTTATTCCTATAAAGTAAAAATTGCGAACGATAGTAAAAACAGGACAGGTTTTTCGGAAATTACAACAGTCGATTTGCAGTTACCGGTTGCGGAATTGATAGCAGTGAACGATGAAAAGGCAGTGCATTTCAAATGGGCTCAAAGCTCTGAAATTAACCCGATTATCAGTTATAATCTTGAAAAATCGGCTGATGGGGAAAATTTTAGCCTTGTCAACATGGCTCCGTTTTATTTCAGCGAGAACATTTCTCAAGCCGATACCAATACTAACTCAACGATTTTCATCAATTTCACAACCGACTCATTATCTGAGAATTATAAACCCTATTTCTATCGTCTTGTGGGTATTGATGTTTGGGGGCAAGAGCATAAAAGTTCACAGATTGTAAAAGCTATGGGTGTGGATAAAACTCCGGTTGCAGCTCCAAAGCATTTTGAAACCAGCATAAATGAGGAAGCAAAGTCAATCACGTTTTCATGGAAAATGGCTGACGAAACCGACTTAGAAGGGTTTTTTGTTTACCAATCGAATGATCCAAAAAACGACTTTCGGAAGGTTGAGCAGAAAATGTTAGAAAAAACCGCTACGTCATATACCATTAAAGAGGCAACGCCCGACATGCACTACTACATTAAATTAGTAACTATCGACACTGCCACAAACGAAGATATAAGTACAGCAGCTTATGGATATCTACCCGACGTTTATCCTCCGGCCACACCGGAAAACCTTGCGGCAAAAATCGACAGCACCGGCAAATTAACACTCAGTTGGAATAAGCATCCTGAGCATAATTTATTAGGTTACAGAATTTTCACAACAAGCAGAGAAGGTGGAAAATGGATTCAGTTGAATCAAAGCTTTGTGGTGGATACGTTTTACACCGACACCCTCAACCTAAAAAGCCTTTTGCAGAGGAAATTCTACATTATAGTGGCGGTGGATGCAGCTTTCAATATTTCGCCAAAAGCAGCAGGCATAGAAGTAAAACTACCTGATATTGTTAACCCGTTGGCACCGGCCATTAAAAGTTTAACTGCTGAAAATGCGAGTGTTACCATCGAAATTCTCCCTTCAGGATCGAAAGATGTCAAGGAAGTATTGATGTATCGTCGTCAACAAGGTCAGGAAAGTTGGGCGCTGGTGAAGAGGCTGGATATTAATACCTTCACGTTCACCGAAAACCTCACTGCCGGAAGCTACGAATATGCCCTTACTTCCATAGACAGTGCCGGAAACGAAAGCGAGAAAAGTAATCCATACAGCATTGATATTAAGAGTGTTGAGAACAAAATAGTCTTCAATTCGTTTAACGTTAAAAAACAAAAATCGGGTATCGAGATAAGTTGGGAAACTAGCATCAAGGCAAAGAATTATATTGTTTATCGAACCGAAGGTAAAAACGTTGAAAAGATGGCTATTGTTCAAGGTGCCACATTCACCGATAGCAAAGCTGAAAAGGGCAAAAACTATCAATACCAGATATTTGCCCAAAACGAAAAGGGGAAATTATTCCCGAGTGAGGTGAGTAAAAAAGTAAGCTTTTGATCATTTTTCTATGGCGGGTCGGAGAATTCCGGCCTGCCTTTAATAAAGCGTGAGAGCAATATAAAAGACTAAGAACATGAACATTAGAAAAATTATCCTGATACTATTACTGAGCGGAATTATTAGTTCGGTTTTAGGACAAACCACCGCAACAGGCACCGAAAAGAAAAATTTTAAAATGTCGGGCAGCGTTCAGGCGGGCAGTTTTTTCTATGGCTCAAACGGCCCGGGAATCAGGCAAGAGCCTTTTGGATATAGTTTTGGCGCCCAACTGAATATCAGTTTATATGGGCTATCCATACCATTTTATGCCTCGCTGAACGAACAAGGCACGGCGTTTCAGCACCCTTTCAATCGCTATGGGCTAAGTCCGAAATACAAATGGGCAACGGCACATATTGGATGGAGATCGATGGCTATGTCGGAATTCACATTAAATAATACGACATTTCTTGGCGGCGGTTTGGAGCTGAAACCGGGGAAATTTCGTTTCAGCTTTATGATGGGAAACCTGAAACAGCCCGAAAACCTCGCAGCATTAAACGTGCTAAGCCCACAATTCAAGCGAAAAGGTTTGGCCTTTAAAATTGGTAAAGGGACTGAAGAAAACCATTTTGATTTCATTGTATTAAAAGCTAAAGACGACACGAATTCCGTTGCCTTACCCGATAGCGTTTTGAAAACTGTAAATGCTTATGAAAATTTAGTTTTAGGGATAAAAAACAAAACCTCGATGTTGAAAAAGAAGCTGATTTTGGAGGTTGACGCAGCCGCTTCTATTTTCTCATCCGATATCCGATTCGACCCTATTGAACTATCGAATGATGGCAAATATGATTGGGTGAAAAAGATTTACAACCCAAACATAAGCACATCAGCCACTTATGCAGTTCAGGGGAAAATTGGCTACCAACAAAAAACCTGGGGGCTGGGAGTTCAATATCGAAGAGTGATGCCTGATTTTAAAACCCTTGGCTCCGAATATCTGCTGAACGACCTTGAAGCCATCACCGTGAATCCAAACCTGAATCTGCTGAAAGGACAATTGATGATTTCGGGTAGTTATGGAACACAGCGCAATAACTTAGATATGAAACGCTTAGGAACCAACGAACGAAAAATATCGAGCTTTGGAATTACCTATAATCCCAAACCAAGCTATGGATTTTACGCCGGATATTCCAACTACACCTTTCAACAACAGATAGTTATCGACTCGCTTTATAACGATTCGATTGTGATAAATCAATTGACCCACAATATTATCTTCACTCCAAGGCTTACACTAATCAAAGAAAACTGGGTAAATAATCTGATACTCACCATAAACTACCAACTACTTGCCGACCAGAATGAAGTAACCGCAGCCATGCAGAATAACGACATGATTTTGGCAAATTTGGTGTATTCGGCGGTGGCCAAAAAAACCGGATTGACCATAAATTCAGGGATAAACTTTTTCCGATTTCACCAACAATCCATAAATATCAGTCGATTTGGTATTACTGTGGGAGCGAGTCAGAAATTCTTTAAAAAGAAACTTAACCTCGGGTTAAACACTTCGTATAATATTCAAGATGAAACCTTTGGAAACTCTAATTTCCTTTCTGCCAACCTGCGGATTGGCTACCAAATTCATAAGAAAACCCAATTGAGCGTTATTGGACTCCTAAATAGTGTAAACACCACAAGCTCCAATTATCAGGAGCAAAGAATTCAGATTCAGGTAGTTCAGGGGTTTTAGGGGGG
>JAFGWF010000174.1 GCA_016937295.1 Bacteroidales bacterium | reverse complement strand
TTGATTCGCATTTGCACATCGGCCCCCATCCCATTTTCAATCAACAGATTAGCCATCACTTTATCCAAATCAAATAGTCCGGAAGCAAAATTACTGAAAACAGAAAGGCTAATGGTGTCAAGCACATGCTCATTTGTTTGTCCAAAATAGCCTCGGGCGTAGTCAATTTCAAGGTGGTCGAATATGGAAGTTGCGATAATGCTGTCGTTCTGAGAAATTAAAACCGAATCGCCATCCGGATGAATCTTAAGTAAGGTTTTGGAAATCACATAATTGGACTGATTGAAATGTGGCCCGGTAAAATCCATATTATAACCTTCCAGATTTATTTCTTTTTCGGCACGATATGGAATATTATTAGATGCAGCCGGAATATCGTCAGAGATACTAAATGAAAGACCATTTTTTTCGCTTGAAACAATCTCGTATTCAATCCTTAAACGCTCTTCCAAGTGATTAACCACTATAAATTTCAATTTGGCCGTTTTTGCTCTTGCCTCCTTAATTTCAACAGTGCCCAAATCCAAATGATAATTCCGCACCATATCCACAAAAGTGTAACCCGGCCAGAGTGTATAGTCGAAACTAAATGGCCAGTAAGTAACATCGTGGGCTAACGTGTCGTGAATTTTTACCAATTCGGAATATTCAATAGGATTTATAGGTTGTTTAACACGCAGAGAAACAGATTGATCGGGATTATAAAAAGCTATGGTATCCGAAAAAATATCCTTCAAATCTAAGGTTGATTTGATTAAAGGGACTTTGAGATGAGTATCCCAACTTGTGTTTTCCAAATTTTTTTGGCAGGCAGCAAATAGTACTAATAAGCAACCTATCAAAATGGTTTTAAAGAAAATAAGTCTATTAAAAAAGGAAAACATTGATCGTTTATTGGTTTTTAGAAAGAATCCACAAAGAAATGTCAGACGTCAGATAATCGGGGAGGTTGCCCGATACTTGGTATTCCTCGGGATACGACAGACCACTTCCTTGATGAAAGATATGATTCAGTTCAGGATAGCTTTTAAATTCCATATTCTTTTTACCGTCAGCCAGTTTTTTCCACTGCTCAAAACTGTCCATAGTTACCTGATAATCGCGTTCACCCTGCAAGATATAAACAGGAATTTGCAAGTTTAAAATATCGGTTTGTGGATTAATACGACTCAAGTCGCGCCATAGAGAAGTATCGTTGGTGAGAGGCAAATCAGGCATTTTCTTTTGCTGAAGAAACGCTTCCAAATTTTTCACGTTTTTAACTTTCTTCTTTAATAACCGCAACTCTTTTCTATCTTTACACGACAGTCCATCCCTTTTCATCAAGTATTTTGTTTGTCTATATACCTCATCTTCAAGAGGAAAAGCAGAAGGAGCCATCATAATAATTCCGGAGAGTAGTTTGGATTGTTTGGCAATAATCGGTGCCATAGTAGCACCTAAACTATGGCCAATCAAAAAGACTTTGTTGTTGGGACCCACTAATTTAGCAGCCAGCTCAATAGCAGCCACAGCATCTTCAACAACCACATCCTGAAGGCCATCAACAGGCACATCATCACCGTTCACAATTTTGTGGTAGGTGCGTTTATCATAACGAATACTCCCAATGCCTTTTTGCGCCAAAGCATGAGCCAAATCGGCAAAAATTCGATTAGGGCCAATGGTCTCATCGCGGTCGTTTGGTCCACTTCCATGAACAAAAACCACTACCGGGAACTCGTCTGAGTTTTTTGGTTTACAAAAAGTTGCAGGCAAACGAGCATCTTTAGATTTTACAAAAAGTTCTTTTTCTTCCCAGAATGTATTATCCTGATTATCATTACGATTGATACGCATTGGCACAAAAAACATTCCTGCTATCCGATATTCTTTGTCGAAACTTAATTTGAATTTGTAGGCTTTTTTTTCAAAAATGATAGTTGTTTCCACAGTTTGATAACCTTGAATCTCCATTGCTTTTTGTTCCTCATGCCCCAGAAAGTTGCCATCATTGGCCGTAAAAGCCGGCCAAATTGAGGATAACTGTTCAAGGCTAATGCTCTCTTGCATTTTAGTCGTAAATTGATTATAGATACTCTCAATTTCAGAGTTTTGAAACTGCTGAATGATTTCCATTGACTTGTTTTTGCAAAGTTCAGCATCTTGAGCCTTCAACTGAAAACCAAATAAGATAGCTGCAATCAGAAATATTATTTTGTTCATATTATCGAAAATTAAATGGGCAAATTTAAAGCATTTTAAAACACTGTCGTCTTTTCCTTTTTTGGTTTATAATACGAAACCCGCCGTTAGAAGGCGGGTTTCCCCTAACAAAATGAATTCTTCCGGCTGGGAACCGGCGAAACCGAAAAATCGCCCATGCGAATTTATGTTTCGGTTTTTTACTCTATTTGTTTATTCATAGCCAATTTCAAAGGTACTACTTTTTAAAACAAGCGCAACATGAATTTTAATGGAATTGATTAACAAGAATTGCTGCACCTACACCAACAATAATTATTAAAAATTTTCGAAGATTAAACTTATGTCCCTTTTCACCTTCGTAAAGGATAACCGTTGCAATATGAAAAAATATTCCCACAACCAAAGCCATAATAATCTGATAATAAGACTCTACATCGTGAATGAAATGGCCTCCCAAATAACTGGCAATACTCCCAAATGGAGCAGCTAAAGCGAATAAAAACAGGAGTAAAAATGATTTCGTTTTGCTATAACCTGCGCCCAGAAACAAGCTCATCAGCACAATTGCAATAGGAATTTTGTGGATAATAATTCCTACTAAAAGCATATTTTCGGTGTGGTTATGTTCGTGAAAATGTCCGGAGAAAGGCATTCCTTCAAAAAAAGCATGCAAACTAATACCAATTAAAAGCCCAAGTGGATTGAAATGTGTATGACTATGATTTTCAGAATGTTCAATTTCTTCGTGATGATGACCGTGATCGACACCGCCACTAAAATATTCTAAAATAATCTGAATAAAAAATCCCACTAAAACAAAATAACCAAGATTTGAATTATGAGAATGGTTGAATATTTCCGGAATAATCTGTGTAAAGGCAACCGTCAGAAGAAAAGCTCCGCTAAAATAGAGCAACAAACGGATGATCCCTGCCTTAAATTTTATAAAAAAAACCAAAAGACTACTAAGAACCACACTAAAAAACAGTGTGAAAATCGACAGGAAATCCATAAATTATCAAGTTTGAATTGGGTCGCGAAAGTAATCAAATTGTTTTTTGGTATTGGCAACATATTACAAGCGAAAATAAATATTTGGTTTCAAAAAATCAAAAGACGGAAGGCAGAAAAAAGGTGCAAAGAAGCACGTGGATTTTCTATTTTTGCGGCATGGCAACAAATGAAGATATTTTTAAAAAGATAATAGCCCATTCCAAAGAGTATGGGTTTATTTTTCCATCGAGTGAAATATATGATGGAATGGCTGCAGTTTATGACTATGGTCAGAATGGTGCGGAATTAAAGCGAAATATTCGCGATTATTGGTGGAAGGCAATGGTGCAGATGCACGAAAATATTGTTGGAATCGACAGTGCTATTTTTATGCACCCGACCATTTGGAAAGCCTCCGGCCATGTTGGAGCATTCAACGATCCGCTCATCGACAACAAGGATTCGAAGAAACGTTATCGCGCAGATGTGCTGGTAGAAGATTATATCGCCAAAATTCAGGATAAAATCGACAAAGACGTTGAAAAAGCACGGCAGCGGTTTGGCGAAAGCTTTGACGAACAACAGTTTAAAAGTACAAATGCAAGAGTGTTGGAGCGTGTGCAGGAGATTGAAAGCATAGGCAAGCGACTTTATGGAGCTATGGAGCGCAACGATTTAGCAGAAATAAAAAACTTAATTGTCGATTTAGGCATAACATGCCCGCTTAGTGGCTCAAAAAACTGGACCGATGTACGCCAGTTCAACCTGATGTTTTCGACACAAATGGGCTCTGTGAGCGACGACTCCAACGAAATTTACCTTAGACCGGAAACTGCTCAAGGCATTTTTGTAAACTATCTTAATGTGCAGAAAACAGGCAGGATGAAAATCCCATTTGGCATAGCTCAAGTTGGAAAAGCGTTCCGAAACGAGATAGTTGCCCGACAGTTCATTTTCAGAATGAAAGAATTTGAACAAATGGAAATGCAGTTTTTCGTTCGTCCCGGCACGGAGATGGAATGGTTTAGCTATTGGAAAGAAAAGCGAATTAAATGGCATAAAGCTCTTGGAATTTCAGCAGAAAACTATCGCTTTCACGACCATGAAAAACTTGCCCATTATGCCAATGCTGCAACAGACATCGAGTTTAACTTCCCCATCGGATTCAAAGAGCTGGAAGGAATCCACTCACGCACCGACTTCGACTTAGGAGCACATCAACAATATTCGGGCAAGAAGCTGCAATATTTCGACCCTGAAACCAATACCAGCTATATACCTTATGTTGTCGAAACTTCCATTGGTCTCGACCGGATGTTCCTTGCAGTTTTGAGTCACTCCTATCGTGAGGAAATCTTAGAGGATGGAAGTGAGCGAACCGTTTTGAGAATCCCGCCGGTATTGGCGCCAATCAAAGCAGCAATTTTACCACTGATAAAAAAGGACGGTTTACCCGAAAAAGCAAGAGAAGTTTTGAACCTACTCAAATACGACTACAATTGTCAGTATGAAGAAAAGGATGCTATTGGTAAAAGGTATCGCCGCCAAGATGCCATTGGAACCCCATATTGCATTACTATCGATCATCAGACAATAACCGACAATACGGTGACAATTCGTGAACGCGACAGCATGAAACAAGAGCGAGTTTCGATTGAGCGTTTAAACGACATCATCCGGAAAAAACTTATTGTAGAATTTTAACCGTAACTTTTGGTTATAAGTGATTAGTAATCACTTTTTGACAAATCATAAAAAAAGCTGCCAAAAAATATTGACAGCTTTTTTTAGAATAACCCTGTAATTAATCCTTAGCAACCACCGCCGCCACCAGATTCACCTTGAAATTCTGATTCAACGAATTCAAAATTATTCACTTGATCTGCAGTGAAAGCTTGGCTATTATTTTCTTTCAATTTACTGTGCATGAAGCCATTAGCACCATAAAGAACAGATTGAGCATCATAACCCAACATGCGAAGATAAGCGACTGTGAAAGCCGCATTTTGTCCGCTGTAGCAATAAACCAAAATTGGTTTGTCAGTTGGCAAAGTAGTCAATTGTTGACCTTTACCTAAGGTTGCTTTAGCATCGTACCAAACTGCACCTGGCAAATGACCTAAATCGTAGTCCGCTTTACTTTGGATAGAGATGATATAGTATTTAGACAAATCAGCAGCAACGTCATCCAAATTCACACGTGCAGGTTTAAAACCTTCACCAAGTAATTTATTGGCTTGTTCTGTTGCGATTTCAGCACCGTCAGTTTTTCCGGTAGCAAGAGCCGTTGGCATTGCTGTAGCAGCAGCCATAGCATTTTCGGTAGTTTCAACAGCCGGAGTTTCTTTATCACCGAGAGCTTCTTCCCATTTGTATGAGAATTTCTTATTCCATGCGGACATACCCCATTTCAAAACATAAGCATTCTGAATACCTTTAAGAGAAAGTATTGCAGCAGCATAGGAAGCCATCTGACCACTATAGCAAACGAGTACGATTTTGTCGAAAGCAGCAGGATCCATATCTTCTCCGATATAGGTTCCAAGATCTTCAATTTTAACATTAATTGCACCGTCGATATGACCATTAGCGAAATCTTGTCCACCACGGAGGTCAAGAATGGCAATATAACCACCCAACTCATCATTTACTTCTTGTGCGGTCATAAAACGTGGGAAGCCACCTTCTTCTTTTGCAGCAGTGATAGGATTCTTTCCTGTTTCGATAAAATCCAACAACACTTCGGATTCGTTAACAGTTTCGACTGCTGCTGAATCGGTAGTTGCAGGAGCTTCGGTGCCGCCACCACAAGCATAGAAGAATAAAAGAGAAGCTACTAAAAGCGAACTCAAGAAAAATTTTGTTCTTTTCATAATAAAATATTTAGGTTAATAATTCGGTTTATACCTTTGAAAATTAAAACCCAAAATTAAACTTTGCTCAAATTCTGATTGTTAATCAGATAACAATGTTGGTCAGGTAAAAAACAATAATAAAATACACTGTAAATTGACCGATGTCAGTTTTTTAAAGAGAAAGATTTTAAATAGCTCCAGCTTCGATAAGCTGAACGATTTGCTCTATCTGCCGGTCTTCGCCTTGTGGATCGTATTTAACTTTGAGGTCGTAACCAAAGATTTTGCCCACGCCTTGCCAGATTCCGGCATAAAGACCGCTGCGCAATTGTTTTAATAAATCGTAGCTTGAATAGCGTGTTTCGCGGTCGATAAGCTTAATTAAGATTTTACCTTGGGTTATGGTAAAATTGCGCAATTTTCCTTCGTATTCGTCCCTTAATTCTTTTTCGGCGCGCTTCATAATTTTGCTGCGCTCTTTATCATTTTTAGCAGCTTTAAGCACAATCTCGTATTCATTCAATTTATTAGCGGCTAATTTAGCATAGGGATACACTTTTTTGACGTAACGAACCAAACGAGTGTATCGAACCTCTTCTTTTTTACTGGAAAATCTTTTAACACTCACAATATAAACCGGTTGCAAATTAACTACAGGTATTGTATCGCCTTCAAAGATTTTTGCATTAAAAACCCCGGGCTGCTGCGCTTTTGCTGCCAATCCGAAAAAAATCAGGACAATAATTATATTTAATTTGGAAAACATGGCGGCTCATTAGCAATTTTTATGCCTCAAAATCTAAGCTTTTCGATTAGTCAACTTCAAAGTAATTTCATCTAACATGCTTTTTTTCATAGAGTTGAGCTGCAAAGCATTTAAAAAATTATCGGCCATATTCTTATATTGCTCAATCATAAATTCTGTTTCAGGCCTGATATTTAAGCGATTAAATAGTTCAAGAACCCTTTCGACCTTTAGGTTTGAGTCGGATAAACTGAACGCATTATCGAGCTCCAACTTAGTAGCAGCATCAGCTTTCTCGTAAGCTTTGATATAGAGAAAGGTTTTTTTATTGGTAACGATATCATTTCCTGTTTTCTTGCCAAAGACCTTTTCGTCACCGAAAGTATCCAATAAATCGTCCATTAACTGAAAAGAAATTCCCAAATTAATACCATATTCATACAATTTGTTACGGTCGGAAAGTGGGGCTTTAGCCGAAATAGC
>JAFGWF010000173.1 GCA_016937295.1 Bacteroidales bacterium | reverse complement strand
TAATTGGTGGGTTAATTGTTCAAAAAAAACCTACCATAACATTTGACGAAAATTAAAATATGGATATTTCTGTTGTAATTGCTTTATTGAACGAAGAAGAGTCGTTGCCGGAGCTTACCTCATGGATTGAAAAAGTGATGAAGGCCAATGATTTTAGTTATGAAATTGTTTTTATTGATGATGGAAGTACGGATGGAAGTTGGAAGATCATTGAAAATTTCTCAAAGCAAAATCCTCACATAAAAGCTATAAAGTTTAGAAGGAATTATGGCAAATCTGCTGCATTGAACAGTGGTTTTGCAGCCGTTCAAGGCGATGTGGTCATCACGATGGATGCCGACTTGCAAGATAGTCCTGAAGAAATTCCCGAGCTTTATCGAATGATTGTTGAAGACGGCTACGATTTGGTTTCCGGCTGGAAGAAGAAACGCCATGACCCACTTTCAAAAACGATTCCCACAAAACTTTATAACGGAGCCACCCGCATGATGACCGGACTAAATTTGCATGATATGAATTGTGGCCTTAAAGCGTATAAAAAATCAGTTGTTAAAACTATAGAAGTTTATGGCGAAATGCACCGCTATATTCCTGCTATTGCCAAATGGGCCGGATTTAGAAAAATAGGCGAAAAAGTGGTTCAGCACCAAGCGCGTAAATACGGTACCACAAAATTTGGTTTAGAGCGCTTTATCAATGGATTTCTCGATTTGATGACTATCACTTTTATTTCAAAGTTTGGCAAACGCCCCATGCATCTTTTTGGCTCTTTAGGAACTTTTCTCTTTTTTATTGGTTTTGTTATTGCCGGTTGGTTGACGGTAGAAAAGTTCTTTTTCCATGTGTTCAAAATGACCGAAAGACCTTTGTTCTACATGAGTTTATTGAGTATGGTAATTGGTTCGGTTTTGTTTGTTGGTGGATTTTTGGCCGAGTTAGTAGCTCGTAATTCCAGTATTAGAAATCATTATAATATCGAAAAAACTATTGGTGTTGAAGACTGATAATCAAAATGTTGATGTAGTTATTTTAGGAACGGCTCATCCTTTGCGCGGTGGATTAGCCAACTATAATCACCGACTCGCCGAAGAGTATTTGGCGCAAGGTTATAAGGTAAAACTCATCTCCTTTAGCCTTCAATATCCAAATTTTCTTTTTCCCGGAAAATCGCAGTTTTCGGATGAGCCCTCTCCAAAATTAGATATCGAAACACGATTAAGCAGTATTAATCCTTTTACGTGGATTTCTGTTGGCAACTATATCAAAAAGCTGAAGCCACAACTGCTTATCATTAAGTTTTGGATTCCTTTTATGGGGCCGGCTCTTGGAACTGTGGCAAGGATAGCTCGAAAAAATAAAGTTACTAAAGTGGTTTCTATCATCGACAATATTATCCCTCACGAACATCGTATTGGTGATCGTTTATTAGCCAATTATTTTATTGGTGCCGTGCATGGTTTTGTGACTATGTCCGATTCGGTTTTGAAGGATCTTAGAACGTTTACCTCAAAACCGGCTTTGATGACTCCGCATCCCATTTATGATAATTTTGGAGCAAAAATTCCAAAAACCGATGCCTTGAAACAGTTGGGATTGGCGACTTCTACTAAATACATGTTGTTTTTTGGTTTTATTCGCGATTATAAAGGGCTTGATTTGTTGCTTCAGGCTATGGCAGATGTGAGGGTGAAAAATTTGGATGTGAAGTTGATTGTAGCTGGTGAATTTTATACTGATTCAAAACCGTATTTTGATATAATTAGTTCTAATAAAATTGAAAGTCAAGTGGTTATGGCTACAGATTTTATTCCTGACAGCAAAGTGGGATTATATTTTTCGGCTTGTGATTTAGTGGTGCAGCCCTATAAAGATGCCACTCAAAGTGGTGTTACTCAGGTAGCCTATTCCTTCGAAAAACCGATGGTCGTGACCAATGTTGGCGGACTGTCCGAAATAGTTCCTCATGGCAAAACCGGCTATGTGGTTGACGTTGACCCCGAAAAAATTGCAGATGCCATAGTTGACTTTTTTGAGAATCATAAAGAATCGGAAATGGTTGCAAATTGCGCCATTGAAAAGCAAAAATACAGTTGGTCGATTTTGACTGAAAAGATAGAAAATATTGTAAGTTTTACGAATTAGAATATTAACGTTATGATTATTAGAAGTAAGGCTCCTTTGAGAATTGGTTTAGCAGGCGGCGGCACAGATGTTTCACCTTACGCTGATAGGTTTGGTGGAGCTATTCTGAATGCCACTGTTAATATGTATGCTTATGCTACCATAGTTCCTCGAGATGATGATAAAATTATTCTGAAATCTATTGATAAGCAGGTGGTTGAAGAGTATAGTAGCTCTGAAATTTTACCAATAAACAATGAATTATTACTTCTTTCCGGTATTTATAATCGAATTGTTAAAGAGTTTACGGGGCGAAAATTATCCTTCGAGTTAATCACTCGAGTAGATGCTCCTCCGGGAAGCGGATTGGGTACTTCCAGCACATTAGTCGTGGCAATTGTGGGTGCTTTTGCCGAATGGTTAAAGCTTCCTCTTGGGGAATACGACATGGCTCATCTTGCATATTCAATTGAACGTGAAGATCTTGGCATGGCAGGCGGACGACAAGACCAATATGCTGCCACATTTGGTGGTGTCAATTTTATGGAGTTTTATGCTGATGATAAAGTGATTGTTAATCCTCTACGAATCAGGTCTAAATTTTTAAATGAGCTTGCTTATAATTTAGTATTGTATTATACAGAAACAAGTCGATTGTCGTCAAAAATTATTGAAAACCAATCCAGAAATGTATCCACAGGCCAAACTTCTTCTATTGAAGCTATGCACAACCTCAAATCGCAAGCACGACAGATGAAAGAGACTTTGCTTATGGGTGATTTAGACAAAATAGGAGACATCTTGGATTTTGGTTGGCAACATAAGAAAAATATGGCTTTAGGCATCACTAATGAGCTGATTGACAATATTTATACTTCCGCAAAAAAAGCAGGAGCAAGCGGGGGCAAAATCTCTGGAGCCGGTGGGGGTGGTTTTATGATTTTTTACTGTCCCGGTAATAGTCGTGAAGCGGTTATAAATGCTCTTAAAAAGTTTGGTGGAGATGCCAAAAGATACGAGTTTACTAACGTTGGTTTGAATTCTTGGACAATCTAAATTTTTTAGTTTCATATTTATATTTGTCTAATTTTGTGATTCTTATCTAAAATTGGATGTATGAATAATTTATTTAGGTTCACTTTTTCTTTTGTTTTGCTATGTTCGTTTTTGACACTTTTTGGCCAACAACGTCCAAAAGTTGCAGTAGTATTGAGTGGAGGAGGTGCGAAAGGCATGGCTCATGTTGGTTTTCTTAAAGTTATGGAGCAAGCCGGTATTGTGCCGGATATGATTCTGGGAACCTCGATGGGGAGTATTGTTGGAGGACTTTATTCTATTGGCTTTACGCCTGATAGCATCGAAAAAATGATGATTCAGCAGGATTGGGATTTGATATTAGGCAACAAAGTCGGTTTACGTCAAATAAATATGGAGGAGAAACGCGAATATGATAAATACATCTCCGAATTTCCGCTGAAAGGCATTGTGCCTCAGTTGCCTAAAGGTGTGATAAAAGGACATGAACTGGAACTTTTATTTGAAAAGTTAACCTGGACCGCAGCCGGGGATACCAATTTCGACGATTTCAATATACCTTTTAGATGTGTTGCTGTTGATATGCTTGAAGGGAAGCCATATATTTTTCAAAGTGGTCAATTGTCCGTAGCTATGCGGGCTTCCATGTCGATTCCAACTATAATGGAGCCGGTAAAATACAGAGGTATGTTATTGGTTGATGGAGGGTTGATAAACAATTTTCCGGTTGATGTGGCCAAAGAAATGGGGGCTGATATTATCATTGGCGTTTATGTAGGAGGTCAATTAAAAAGTGAAGAGGAGCTTAAGTCGGTTTTTAGTCTTCTCACTCAATCGTCATTGATGGCATCGATTCTCGATGCCAAAAAAAAGAAGCCATTGTTGGATGTATATATTGAGCCGTACTTGAATGATTTGACGGCAGCCGATTTTGACAAATCAAAATTATTAATCCAAAGGGGCTTTGATGAATCAATGAAAAACTATGATCAACTCTTGAAAATATCTAAGGAGTTGCAAAAATATCCCTTAAAAGAAATTGAGCGAAAACCCATGATTGATTCCATCCGAATAGGGGAGTTTGAAACAACGAAAATCGAAAATCCGAATACTCGAAAAATGGTTTCCAATATTGTCGGCACCAATTTAGGTGGAATCGTAAATTCTGATGATATTCATCAGGAAATCAATGTTCTTTTTGGTACCAGACTTTTTGATAAAATCGGCTACGAGTTGAATCCAATAGATAGTGTAAAATATTCTATAAAATACCATATAGATGAGAGCCCCACAAAACTGCTCAATTTTGCCTTCAACTATTCATCCGATGTTGAGGCTTCGCTTATTTTGCAGCTAATCCTGCGAAACCAATGGATTCGAGGTAGTAAGTTTGAATTGAAAACCCGCTTAGGTCGCGAACCCGCTCTTTTTGTTCGATATATGAAGTATTTGGATGCAAATTATAAGAATAATATAGCTTTTGGCTATTCAAATATGGTTAGCTCATATTTGGTTTATGATTTAGAATCGGGTAAATTTTCACAGAATTATCGATTTAGAAATAATCGGTTCTTCTTTGAGTACAATCGATTAATATCCTTATCATCCGAGTTTAAGGCTTTTTATAAGTTTGAATCTCAATATTTTACTTCACGGTTGGCTCCAAAGTTGGGCGAATTTGAAACTTATAAACTTAAAGGTAACTATGTTGGTTTAGCCTACCAAAGAAATAGTTTAGATAAAAAGTATTTTCCTAAATCGGGCTCTGAAATGGATTTAATTACAATTCTGCGCTTAGGTAGTGAATTTAGTAAGCAAATTAATGAAAATGACACGTCAGTCCAAATTCATGAGTTGACTGGCGCTACAGATAATCCCGACCAATTTTTCGCCCGATTTTCGTTTAGTAATTATTTTGGTAAGAATAAATTGATTTTCAGCAATAATGCTAATGTGTTTTTTAGTTCGGACAATTTCTATAATCTCAATTCATTTATTGTTGGTGGAGTTAACGACTATGGAAATTATCAAAATATTTCGTTTTATGGGATGCCTTTTAACTACGCTTTTGCAAATACCGGTTTGATTTATCGTTTTTCGGCAAGGTATGAACTCGTCAATAAGCTGTACGTAAGTCTCACAGCTAATGGTCTTTATGAAGTGGATTCTTATCAAAATATTTTCAAATCAACGGTTGATTGGGATAGGTATTTCTTGGGATATGGTGCCGGTGTATCCTATGAATCTCCAATCGGACCCGTTTCTGTTTTTGTTTCAAAAAACTTATCCTATTCTCATTTTTGGACTTATTTTAATATAGGCTACCAGTTTTAAGGTGATTCAGTAGGTAAAATACCTGTTTTTCATAAAAATTTAACAAAATAGTGATTTACTGTTTTTTTGAGTGTACTTTTGCAGCGTGATTTATATCATATCCTTCTACTTTTAGGGTAACTTTTCATCGGGTTACCCTTTTTTTATAGATTATAAATCGGCTTACCAAACTCCTATTTTTCTACTTTTGCCGAATGTCTCAGAATTTTTTAAGCTATTTTTAGGTTTATGCACAAAGACTATATTTTTTTTCAAGTTCCAACTCAACAAGATATTATTAAGGCAGCAGATAGAATTTCTAACTATGTTCATCAGACTCCGGTTTTAAGCTCGACTGTTTTGAATGAAATTGCTGGTTGTGAGATGTTTTTTAAATGCGAAAATTTCCAAAAAGTTGGTGCCTTCAAATCGCGTGGAGCCGTGAATGCCTTGTTTTCGATTTCTGATTCCCAGTTGCGAAATGGGGTTTGCACCCATTCCAGCGGAAATCATGCGCAAGCCCTTGCTCGCGCTGCTTCCCTGAAAAGTGTTCCTGCTTATATTGTTATGCCTTCTAATGCTCCCACAGTAAAGGTGGATGCCGTTAAATCCTATGGTGGGCAAATTACCTTCTGCGAACCAAATTTGCAAGCGCGCGAATCTGCTTTGGCGCAAATCCAACATTCGACAGGGGCCACCGAGATTCATCCCTACGACAATCTGAAAGTCATAGAGGGTCAGGCTACTGTGGCTTTTGAGTTGCTTCAGCAAGTTAAGAACCCGGATTTTATCCTTACGCCTGTTGGTGGCGGAGGTTTGCTAAGTGGCGTTGCTATTGCCACCTCTTATTTTTCCCCTGCAACTAAAGTAATTGCTTCTGAACCTCTTGGCGCTTCCGATGCCTTTGAGTCTTTCTATAATAAAAAATTTATTCCTTCCCAAAACCCAAATACTATCGCTGATGGCTTGTTGACTTCTTTGGGAAAATATACTTTTCCAATCATCCTCAAATATGTAAACAGCATCATAACGGTGGACGAGTTGCAAATCATTGAGGCTTTGAAATTAATCTATCAGCGTTTGAAGATTGTTGTGGAGCCTTCTTCTGCCGTGGTGCTGGCTGCGGTTTTGTCGAATAGACAACTGTTTAGTAATAAGCGTGTTGTGCTTGTGCTTTCTGGAGGAAATGTGGATTTCGATACTTTAAAAAGAATTTTGTGATGAGTTTAGGAAAATTGTATTTGATACCAAATGTAATAAGTAGTGACACGGAAAACCAAACCATCCCTGTTGGAGTCATCGAAATAATTTTACGCCTTCGTTATTTTATCGTTGAGGATATTAGAACTGCACGGCGATATTTGAGAAAAATTGGTTTTACTGCTGATTTCGACACTCAAGTTCAGTTCTTTGAGTTGAACAAACACACCCATTTGTCGGATTTAGATAGCTATTTGAATCCTTTGTTCAGCGGTGACGATATGGGGATTTTGTCGGAATCCGGTTTGCCTTGTATTGCCGATCCTGGAAATGTTATTGTTGAAAAAGCTCAGAATCTTAATGTGAAAATCGTTCCGTTAGTAGGTCCCTCTTCGATATTTCTTGCCTTAATGGCTTCCGGCTTTAACGGACAGAATTTTGCCTTTAACGGTTATTTGCCAATTAATGATAAAGATCGCAAACAGAAGATTAAAGAATTGGAAGTCAAAATATTAAGAGATAATCAAACCCAGATTTTTATCGAAACTCCTTATCGAAATCAACAAATTTTTGAGGCTATTTTAAGTGCTTGTCAGTCGTCGCTTCGACTTTGTATTGCTTCGGATGTGTCGGGAAAAAGTGAAAATATTCGAACTATGAGCATTGCTGAATGGCGATTTTCAGGTAAAAAACTTGGAAAAGTTAATATGATTTTTTTACTCTATAAATAAAGGTTGCGATGAACCGGATTGACGCTTTACGAATTTTAAATGTTAGTGAATTGGCCTCAGAAACTGAAATCAAGACTGCATATCGTAAACTAGCTCTTGCTTTTCATCCTGACCATAATCCTTCACCGGAGTCGCGCGACCGATTTATCGAAATCCATGAGGCTTATGAGTTTCTGACTCGAAAAAACCAGAGCTATAAGAGCCAAGAATCAGAATATCAGACTAATACCAAAAAAGATAAGCGATACGGATCCTCATCATTTTATGATTCTAACTTTGGTTCCATCGATCCCGAAAAGCGCTATCAATGGGCTCGGCAGGCTTACGAGGAAGCTTTTGAAAAACGCAGTCAACGCATTTATCAACGTTTCTTTGATGACTATAAAACCGGATACAAACGGAAATTGGTGATTCTAATTACCGTTTTTTCGACTCTTTTGGCTCTGGTTTTTACCTTTGATTTTTTAAGTCCTTCTCTGGAAGATACTAAGGTGGCTTCCTTAATCCAAAAAGAGGATTACAGTGCGTTTTTTCTTGTAATCGAAGGTCGGGAAGTGAAAATTAGTCGGGAATTTTATTTTTCAAACAAAGGGCATTTACTTGTAGCAGAATATGAATTGTCGCCTTATTTTCAAGACTTTAAATCAATTGAAATTCTTCGTGTTACCGATGGTAAGTTTTGGGATTTAACTCCAACTACACCGGCTTCCAGTTTTCCTTTAGTGCCTCTGATTCTGGTTTTTCCTCTTCTCAGTTTTTTAAAAGAAGTGCCGAGTTTTAATTTCGTTTTTTTTGTTATTCATTTCAATTTGATACTAATCCCTCTGATTATATTTCTTTTGCTGACTTGGGGTGGACGATTTGGACGGCTTTCTATCTATTTAGAATCGGTCATATAGCTTTTTTCTTAACTTTGTCGGCTTATAAACGTACTCAAATTTTTTACACATGGAAAATGCCTTAAAATACATAGAAACCAATAAAGAAAGGTTTTTAGATGAATTGTTTGACCTTATAAGAATACCATCAATCAGCTCATTATCAGAGAATAAACCGGATATGATTCGGGCTGCTGAAATGTTGAAAGCCCGACTTTTGGAGGCTGGCGCCGACAGAGCTGAGGTGATGCCGTCCGATGGAAATCCGGTCGTTTACGCTGAAAAAATGGTCGATCCTGCAAAACCGACTGTATTAGTTTATGGTCACTATGATGTAATGCCGGTGGATCCTATAAACCTGTGGAAATCGCAACCGTTTGAGCCTGAAATTCGGGACGGAAAAATTTTCGCTCGTGGTGCAGATGATGATAAAGGACAGTCGTTTATGCAGATTAAAGCATTTGAAGCTCTTGTAAAAACAGAGAGTTTAAAGCTTAACGTGAAGTTTATGATTGAAGGTGAGGAGGAGATTGGCTCACCGAGTTTGGGCGCATGGTGCGAGAAGCATAAAGAGATGCTGAAAGCGGATGTGATTTTAATTTCAGATACGAGCATGATTGCTCAGGATATACCTTCCATTACTACCGGACTTCGTGGATTAGCCTATATGCAGGTGAAAGTAACCGGTCCAAATCGGGACTTACATAGCGGTTTGTTCGGTGGTGCAGTGGCAAATCCTGCAAATATTTTAGCCAAAATGATTGCCTCTTTAACCGACCAAAATAATCAAATTACAATACCCGGATTTTACGATGACGTATTGATAATCAAAGATGAAGAGCGAGCAGAAATGGCCAAAGCTCCTTTCAATTTGGATAATTACAAGAAAGCCTTAGAGTTAAAAAATGTTCATGGTGAAATTGGTTATTCCACAAATGAGCGTACCGGAATCAGACCAAGTTTGGATGTGAATGGTATTTGGAGTGGTTATACTGGTGAAGGAGCAAAAACGGTGCTTCCCGCTGAAGCTTATGCTAAAATATCGATGCGCCTTGTGCCCAATCAAAACCATGAAAAGATTGCAGATTTGTTTGCCGAACATTTCAAATCCATTGCTCCTGACTCGGTGAAAGTGGAAGTTGAAGCTTTACATGGTGGACAGGCTTATGTGTCTCCGTTAGACATGCCGGCTTATAAGGCTGCGGAAAAGGCTTATACACAGTCGTTTGGTAAAAAACCCGTTCCAACACGTTCCGGAGGCAGCATCCCGATTGTGGCCGCTTTTGAACAAATACTTGGCATTAAGTCCATCTTGATGGGATTTGGTTTGGAATCGGATGCTATTCACTCGCCAAATGAGAATTATCCTTTGTTCAATTTTTATAAAGGTATAGAAACCGTTACCTGGTTCTATAAATTTTTTGAGGAAGAAATGAAATAGTAAAGCGATAGGTGGCAGGATGTCACCTTTCCTTTTTTCCATAATCTACTTGTTTATCAATGAAACATATTCCTAACTCCATTACTCTTTTGAACCTCTTGTCGGGTGCTGTGGGAGTGATTGCTGCCTTGAGCGGTTTCTGGCAAATTGCCTTCTGGCTTATGGTTGCTGC
>JAFGWF010000172.1 GCA_016937295.1 Bacteroidales bacterium | reverse complement strand
GTATAAGTTATAATCACCTGAATTTCAGCCTTGTTTGTTTGACGAATTTCGTAGTAAGGCAAAGCTCCTCCAACATTGGACTGGCGCTCATAAAAAAGCTTTTCCTCAATAGCCACATCCGTTTTGATATAATAAGTGCCACTCACAACCACATCAGCACCCGACTCGGTTGTCAGCTTTTCGAACATTGGCTCGCGAGTCCAACTGATATGATTCTGAATTTTCTTCTTTTCAATTCCGGAATAGGTTTTATAACAAGCCTTTAGATTTTCTTCAATCAGGGCATTAATGTCGATTTGCGACTCTTTTCCGGTATTTTGTAGGGGTTTAAAGAAAATCTTTTTACCACGAACTTTGGTTTCCGAAATTTGCTTAAACTGATAGAAATAACCTTCTTGAGAGTAACCACTCATCACTAATAACATAATGAATGTCAATGCTATAAGTTGTTTTATATTGTTCATAATGGTTCGAGTTTTAATTGTGGATAAATTGATTTTTGAAATGTTTTAGAAAACGTGGATAAGTTTCCATTTGCCGGCTTCGCTTTCCGAGGTTGTACTGTGTAAACTTCCATCGGGATTGATTTTCAGGTAATTGCCGGTTCTAACATTTTTAATCAGAACTCTTTCACCACGGACAATTAAACGCCATTGCATCGACAACTTGTTGACAATGAAATTGCTTCGTGAAAAGAAAACCTTTTTTTCATCGGCGTTATCTTCAATCACCCAATCGTAGTTGTCGGGGTTGTTTTCGGTGATAAGATTATGAATCACAAAAAGGCGTTCGGCGTTGACCACTCCTTCGGGCAAGTCAACCGTGAAATAGTTGACAGGCATTTCCTTTGCAGGGTCATATTTCACAGGTGTTTTGGCGAGGCATAGGCCGGTAGCATCGTCAACCACAATGAATTGGGTGTATTTCTTATTTACTAACGCATCTTCTTTTTTGGTAACGATAGAAAAAAGGGAATCGGCTGAAACAGCGCTCATTAGAATCAAGGCAATTACTGCAAGTTTTAGAGTTTTCATAATTGTGATCATTAAAAGTTTAACATGATAATTTGTTAGGAAAAAGAAGGGCTCTAACCTTTCGGTTAAAGCCCTGTTAATCACTAATATTTGAAGGTACGAGTTGCAGTGTAAGGGCCAACTTTCATTTCAGTCCAGTTGCCTTGTTCGTCATATTTGAAACTAGCGTCCCAAACCATAGTATTGCCTACTTCAAATCCTTCGGTGCTAATTTTGTTTTTTGGTGCGCTACCTTGGGCATAAGACTCAGCAAACCATTCTTTTACGCTCATTTTCTGCGAAACATTCAATTTTCCTTGAATCTCGAAACGATATTGAACTTTTGTCGGGTTTCCTTTGTCGTCTTGTTCCAAAATCACTACTTCGCGCAACATTTTGTCGGCTACAATCTCCTGAGTTTTGCCTGCGGCGGTGGCCATTCCTGATAAAAAACTGGTTTTTACATTTCCATCCCAGCTCCATTTGGTGAATACGCCTTGCTCATTGATTTCTGCACTGGTCATAAATCCGGTTGATGTGAAGCTTTTCTTTGGTTGAATGCCACTTGCAGCAATGATTTCTTTGAAGATCGCATTTGTTTTGAAATAATTGCTACCTCCTTGGAAATAGATACGGCCTTCCAAATCGACTTTCAGTTGCACTCTTTCATCTGAAGTTTTCTCACTGAAAAGTCCGGCTTTCTTGGTGATATTATTGGCTGAACAATAGGTTTTTCCTACAACAGGGTCGAAGATGGCATTGATTTTTCCTCCAAAATAAATTGGAGAAGCCATTGAACGTTGCCAAATACCGGCATCAGTTTCAACATAAAGATATTCTCCGGTTTCCTTGTCATAAGTTGGTTTTAATTCGCGGGAATAAAGCTTGTCTTTAGAACCATCGTCAGCAATGGCAACTTGCTCAGTTTCCAACTGTTTGATTCTTCTTTTAGAGTCGAATTTAGCCACAAAAGTGATAGGCTCCATACCTTCTTTCGTGATAACGCCATCCACTTTTTTAGGCATTCCGGCAAAATCTTGCAGTGGGAAAAATTGGAAGGGATAGTCAAGTTCGTAAAGCTGGCAAAGGAGGTCGTTATGTGCATAGAAATCAACGAATTTGGCTAAGTCGCGATTGATGGTTTTGAAAAGTTTTTCGTAGCGTTTTGCACCTGCTGCATAGAAAGTTACGAAGGTTTCAATGTCGTTATAGTTGCGAAATTTCTTCATATCTTTCATGCCTACGAACAATCCTTTACGCTCTTCTTTAGGCAGTTTGCCTTGTAATGCAAGATTCCATTTTCTCATCTTTTCAATGGTTTCGCCTATTTCTTCTGCATATTTTTTATAATATTCCATCGCTTTTTCCGGATTTTCGAGCCAAGCATAGCACACAGAAAGATTGTGGAAGGCTACCCAACGGGTTTTTTCGGTACAAGCTCCAATATTGGACTCGATGATGTCAACAAATGCTTTCACTTGTTCTTTCTCCGATTTGCTTAAAAGTAAACCTTGTTTACCTTCAAAGATGCTCAACACAGGCTCAATCAGTTTTTTAGATTCTTTTATCTCTTTGATAACTCCTAATTTAATAGGAGCATCGAATACGCCAAAACCATAGCGGCCAAATACATCCTGACGCACACGGTTATAGGCAACGTTAATCCCGATTTTCTCGCTCTCGGTCAGTTCATCACTTTCCTGAACGGTAACGGTTCCAATGCCGCCAGCAGGTTGTGCTGGTGGTGGAGTATATTTTTTAGATTTTTTAGTTCCTTGTAAAATTCCAAGATTGTTTTCTAAAAGAATTTCACCTTGTGGAGTGGATACTTTGTAACGGCAATTGATGTAGTAAGGAATGTCGTAATAGCCGTTTTTGTCGGGAGACAAGGTTTTCATCCCTGCACTTGGAGAAGGGTCATCCTCATTGAGCACATAGATTTCCACAATCACAGAACCTTTAGTTCCCTCATCTGCAATGATATACTCTGGCACAAACGACCACACTGCAAAGCGACCTTTTTCGTCCTTGAACGCTTCAATAGCCTTCGTCAATTTGGCGTTGTAGTCCATCGCACTATTTGCTGTGTTGGCTACTGCAGTACCCATAGCACCAAATTTGGCACCCATAGCACTGTTTTTCGACTGCTGCTCTTCGCGTTTTGCATCCTGCAAAGCAACATCGGTTGAAAGAAATACATCGGCATACTTGAATTGTACACCATTGGCCGGAGCCTGAAAATAGCTGATGGTTTCGGGGCCTTTAATCGATTGGGCTCCTGCTATTAGCATCAGCGTCATTGCAACACTCATTAAAATAAGCTTTCTCATGTTAATTGATTTTAGTTAAAAATGATTTGACTTGCTGAGAAATCCTTCCCGGGTGTTATCCTCTGAATTTCTCTCCCTATTGGTTGCATTCATTGTCGCATTTTGAAAAATGGTTTTGTTTTTTTCCAAATTCAGAAGAAAAATTTCTCGGTTTTACGAGCTTTTTATATGATAATTCTCTGAGATTTTATCAGCTTTGCAAAATGAATAATCTCAATAATGGCTAAATTTCTTTCATCATGGCTGCAAAATGAATTTAATAATTAATTGAAATTGAGAGAATTGAAATCTTTTCTCCGACTTTGGGTGAATCTATGCCCTTAGTGCCTCTTCTATGGATTGGTGTGTCCGATATTTGATCGATACGATGGTTAGATGAATTTTAATATTGCTTTTCTTCGTTGGATTCCATTTAATAAAATCAGCATTCGGATAACATACACCAAAACTTTGGTTCGAAAAATAGTATCGCCTCAAAGAAACCATCGAAATAAAGTGGCGCTGAGAAGTGTGAATCGCTTGACATTCCTTAGGTTATTATTTTTTCAATTCGACTAAATCCTCCTAAATGATTTCCGAAATGCAAGCTTATTTTTTTTACTTGTCCTCGTTTCATTTCAAGAGTTGGAAAGCATCTTGGTCGCCGTCGTTAGGGGCTGGGTTAAGGCCTAAAATATTGGTCATCAGGTTGTATAAGTCCACATTTTGGAATCGTTCTCCGCGAAATCCTTTACGGAATGCAGGGCCTTTAGCGTAAAAAACCGCGTCCATATTCGTATTTCGGTTGTCGTAACCGTGCGTGCCTCCAACATAATTCCCAACAGCTTGCTCCAATCCGATAGACCATGACGAATCGGCAACTACCACAATATCACCACACCTTTCGTTACTCATATAGTTCAACCGTTCAGGAATAGTGTTGCTGTCGTAAGCTGAGATATGGGGGATTTTTTGAAGTATGGACAAAAGTGTATCGTGCATGTTTTCAGCCGACCAAATATTGAATACGGGATTGCCTCCTGTAACTTGCTTTAAAAGATTTTCATCCACAAAATCCTTAAGATTAATATATCGCTCTGTGCTGATTTCTTCCATGCCATGGTCCGAAACTACTATGAAATTTACTTGTGAAGCGATGGGCAATTGGTTCATCTTATCGAAAAAATATCCTAAAAGACTGTCCAGCGACTGAACCATCGTTTTGACTTCAAGGCTTTTGGGACCAAAATGGTGGCCTATGCCATCAGGTTCATCTACATACCACATTATCAGGTGAGGACGCTTTGCTTCGGGCAAACGGAGCCAAGCAATCACTGAATCGGCTCGCTGACGAAAACTAATACTGCCATCATAAATTTTCCATATCGAAGGACGCATCGACTGCACATCGGCCTCGCTGCCAACCCAAAAATAGGTAGCTGCCTTAACGCCTTGTTTTTCAGCAGTATTCCAAATTGGTTCGCCTCCATAAAAATATCCATCCTGAACTAATTTTCGATTGGATATTTGATACGTATGGTTGCGGTGCGGGTCGAAAAAACTATTGTTTACAATGCCATGATGGTCGGGATAGAGACCTGTGGCAAGGGTATAATGGTTGGGAAAAGTTTTCGTTGGAAATGCTGCCTGCATGGATGTCCGAACTCCTTCCAAAGCCATCTTGTCGAAATTGGGCGTAAAAGCCATATCGGCATAATCCCAGCGAAAACCATCCATGGAAAGGACTATCAAATACGGTGTTTCGTGTTTTTTTTGCTCCTGTGGCTTGTTGATGCAGGAAACAAAAACCATCAACGAAACCAATATTAAACTATATACTAATGTCTTCATGCGTTTTAATTACCATAAAAATTAAACAACGAAACAAAATTAATTGAATGTGGTCTTTTGGATGTTAAGAAAACAAGGTATTTGATGTTCATTTCTACATCCTATATTTCGACTTAGAGCAGTTCCAAAAATTGATTACTTTTGACCTCTAACATTAACAACATATAAAATACAGAATATGAGTTATTTGGATTATATTTTCGTAGTAATGGTTTTTCTAATTTTTGGAGCTGTGATAGTTTTAGT
The DNA here is from genome assembly GCA_016937295.1 of Bacteroidales bacterium. Classification (GTDB taxonomy): domain Bacteria; phylum Bacteroidota; class Bacteroidia; order Bacteroidales; family UBA1556; genus UBA6267. The sequence goes on along the minus strand of JAFGWF010000172.1, from coordinate 11,923 downwards.
TCAACGAATGAAAATTAAAACGGATTTGGAAAAGGAAATTGAAAAGCTCAAGGAGGAAAAGCTGAAATTGGAAAACGAGCTGGCTATTCGCAACCGTGACCAAATAATTCCTGTGCGTTTGCAAGCCTATGAGCGCTTAGTTTTGCTTCTTGAGCGCCTAAATCCTCATTCGATGATTTTTAGAGTGATGAAGCCCGGCATGAACAGTTTAGCCCTGCAAACCATGCTTTTGCAGAACATTAGGCAAGAATATGAGCACAATTTGGCACAACAAATATACGTCTCGGCGGAGGCTTGGTCGATGCTGAAAACAGCAAAAGAGGACCTCATTAAGCTCATCAATACCGCTGCCTCAAAGGTGCAACCACAGTCGGAGGCATCGGCTTTGAGCAAAGAAATTATCACCTTACAAGCCGACAAAACGGCGCAAGCCTCTAACGCTGCCATTTCGATGCTTAAAAAGGAGATTCACAAATTGTTTTAAAGCGCAGCCTTTTTAAAACAGGTTAATTCGTATTTCAAATACAAGCCTTCGCGTTCAACTGCTTGAAAGCTCTTTAGTCGCAAAGGCTAAATATTTCAACGCCCCATTTCTTTTTAGTCTATTTTAGCCGGTCAAATTAAAACTAAAACCCAATCAGGTGGCTATATTCTTTTCGCTCTTACTTCTTGTGGTTTTCTTTGCCTTCATTTACTATCTCAAATTTTTCAGATTGAGGGAAATAAATCGCCACTGGATTTCTGCCGCTTTGGTAGCTAAAATCCTTGCCGCCACTCTGCTTATAAACTTCTATGCTCAACAAGATCGCAGCAAATCCGATATTTTTAGATTCTTCGACGACGCACAAATTATTAACTCCATAGTTAAAGAAAATCCCAAACTTTACCTTAAAATTATCACCGGCATTGGTGATTATCAACAAGAATTTATACCCTATAAAGCCGAAACCAATAATTGGGATTCTCAAAAAAACGCCTCATTTCTGTCAAACAACAAGTTGATTATCCGTTATATTTCTGTAATTTCTCTGCTCTTTCTCGGACATTATTTCCCTGTCGTTTTGCTAACGGTTTTTCTTGGTTTTTTTGGACTTTTTTCTATCTATCGCATTTTCTACTTACATTTCACTTCCATGGCAAAGCCGATTTTTCTGCTCTTTTTCCTTCTTCCTTCCTTGCTTTTCTGGTCTTCCGGATTGCTCAAAGAAACCTTATTGATTGCTCTAATCGGTGGATTTGTTTTCACTGTTTATAATCTTGTGTCGCGTCAGAAGTGGCTGTTAAATCTCCTCATGGCTTCCATTTTCTTCTTGCTGATTTTTAAACTTCGTCCTCTTGCAGCCGGACTGCTTTTCGTTGCCGGTTTGCCGTTTTTAATTAACTACCTTTTTTCTTTGAAACGAGTATATACCTTTTATTTCATAATGCTTTTTGCTATTTTGGCGGTGTTTATGGAATCCGAAAAAATTATGAGTTCAAGCATTTCAGAGGTGTTTTCAGCAAGGCGACAAGCCTACATCGAACAAGCTTTGGCCGATAAAAGCGGCTCGTTGATTAGCGAAAAACCTTTGGCAGCAGATTATGTCGGCGTGTTGAAGCAAATTCCAACAAGCCTTTTTCAGACGCTCTTTCGCCCGTTTCCCGGTGAAGTTTCAAGTAAGTTTGCTTGGCTGATGACATTCGAAAATCTTCTGTTAGTCCTCGTTCCTTTATTTCTTTTTTTCAGATATAAATTTGCTCCCACCCATAGAAACCTTCTTTGGATGTTACTTATTTTTTCATTTATATATCTTATAATCACAGGATTAACGGTGCCGGTGTATGGCGCAATTGCTCGCTACCGCTCCATTCCATTATTGTTTCTTCTGACAGCAGTAGTCATAAGTTTCCGGCCAAAAACTACCTCCACAACCCCTTCGGAGGCTAAAGTATAAACAATCCATAATCGCAGTTTAGAGTTATGTCCTTTTTTCTAATTTAGCCGCCATAATAATGAAACGTAAAATTATGTCGAAAACTATACTCATAACCGGTGCCACAGCGGGTATCGGAAAAGCAATAGCCTATCAGTTTGCAGCCAACGATTTTAGGGTGATTATCACCGGAAGACGGTTGGATCGACTTGAGGAAATTAAGGCCGATTTGGAAGCAAAATTCAACGCTGATGTCTTAGCTTTACCTTTCGATATTCGCGATTCTATGGCAGTTAATACGGCCATTGTTTCTCTTCCTCAAAACTGGAAAGAAATTGATATTTTGGTAAATAACGCCGGATTAGCAGTAGGTTTGAATAAAATTCATGAAGGTTTGCTCGACGATTGGGAAAGAATGATTGACACCAATATTAAAGGACTGCTTTATATTACTAAAGAGGTAAGTCCTTTAATGGTAGCACGTTGCAAAGGGCATATTATCAATATTGGTTCCATTGCAGGTAAAGAAACCTATCCTAACGGAAATGTGTACTGCGCCACAAAACACGCTGTGGATGCCCTGTCGAAATCCATGCGCATCGACTTGTTGGAATATGGCATTAAGGTTACTCAGATTGCCCCGGGTGCCGTTGAAACGGAATTTTCCAACGTTCGTTTTAAAGGGGATGATGCTCGTGCCGAAAAGGTTTATGATGGTTTTGAACCGCTTCATGCCGAAGACATTGCAGATGCTGTTTACTACTGCGCTTCATTGCCCGATCACGTAAATATCAACGATTTGGTGATTATGCCTGCCGCTCAAGCTGCCGCCTCCATTATCTTGCGAAAAAATTAACTAAGGAAACTTTTTCATCTTAACCTGAGCTGATTTTAAGTTATTCCTTAATATAATGTGTTGATTGAATTATAATTATATTATTTTTGCCCCGAAGCAAACAAACCTTTTATTTTTGATATGACATTTGAAAGACTTTTCGATATTCTTCCTAATTACTTAGAGAAATATCCCTGGAAAACGGACGCCTTGGCGGCTAAAGAAAATGGGTCTTGGAGAAAATACTCCATCAATGAATATGCACAAATTGTAAATCAAATCAGCTACGGATTGATAAATACCGGCATTTTAAAAGGAGACCGAATTGCCACAATTTCAGCTAATAGACCCGAATGGAACTTTGTTGACATGGGCATGATGCAGGCCGGCGCTCTTCATGTGCCCGTCTATCCTACCATCAGCTCCTCCGATTATCAATATATTTTCAATCACGCCGAAGTGAAAGTGGTTTTTGTCGAAAATAAAAGCTTATACCATAAAATCAAAGATATTCTGCCGCAATGTCCCTCAATCCAAGCGATTTACAGTTTTGAACCCGTTGAAGAGTTAAAACCTTTGTCGGCACTTATGAAGTTTGGCGAAGAGCTTCCGCAACCCGAAAAACTTGAAATCATTAAGAATAGTATTTCAACCAACGAAGTGGCCACAATCATCTATACTTCAGGCACAACCGGCGTGATGAAAGGGGTTATGCTCACACATTTAAATATTATCTCAAACACGCTTGCTTTAATCAATATTCCTCCTACAGGTGCAGAGGGTAAATCATTGAGCTATTTGCCTTTATGTCATATTTACGAACGAACTATCAACTATATTTTTCAGTATAAAGGAATAAGCATTTATTATGCGGAGAATATGGCCAAAATTGTGGATAATCTCAAAGAGGTGAAAGCCGATATTATGACTTCCGTACCTCGGTTGCTCGAAAAAGTTTATGATAAAATTGAATCCAAAGGTTCTAAACTTACGGGCATAAAAAGGTCTATTTTCTTTTGGGCTATCAATTTGGGCTTAAACTATCATCCTAAAGGGGAAAACTCTTTTTTCTATAACTTACAATTAGCGGTTGCTCGAAAATTGGTTTTTAGCAAGTGGCAGGAAGCCTTAGGCGGTAATATCAAAGTGATTATGTCGGGTGGCGCTGCCTTGCAACCTCGTCTTGGCCGACTTTTCAATGCTGCCGGAGTTCCTGTTCTTGAGGGCTATGGCATGACCGAAACTTCGCCTGTGATTGCCGTTAACGACTGGGGAAAGAATAATAGTTATATTGGCACGGTTGGCCCGAAAGTTAAAAATGTGGAAGTGCGAATTGCCGAAGATGGCGAAATCACCGTTAAAGGACCTTCTGTCATGCTCGGTTATTATAAGGAGCCGGAGCTTACCGCAGAAGTGTTGAAGGATGGTTGGATGCACACAGGCGATTTGGGCGAATTGGTCGAAAACCGCTTTGTGAAAATCACCGGTAGAAAAAAAGATTTATTTAAAACTTCCATGGGAAAATATATCGCTCCCGGACATCTTGAAGAAAAGTTGAAAGAATCGAGTTTTATTGAAACGGCAGTAGTGGTAGGGGAAAATCAGAAATTTGCCGGTGCCATCATCGTTCCTAATTTTGAATATTTGCAGCAATGGTGCAAAAGTGATGGAAAAGAATGCCCATCAAAGGAGGAAATTATTAAGCGTGAGGATGTTATCAGTAAGATTAAAGCCGAAATCAATGAGTTTAACAAGGGGTTTGGCAGCCATGAACAAATAAAAGTATTTAGGCTTCTTGCCGATGAGTGGACCGTGGAATCTGGACTGGTGACTGCAAAAATGAGTGTTCGCCGGACGAAAATCATCGAAGCCTACAGCAACCTCATCGCTGAGATGTTCAAATAATAGGAATCCGTCTCCTTTGGCGAAGCCGAGGGATTGAAACCTGTACTATAATTTTTGAAGTTCAATCTTTTCTAAAGCATAATCCACCGCTTGCTCATAAACTTCCGGCCAGCCTTCCCAGCGGTTTTTGCCTCCTAACGACTCATTATGCCAAAGGCTAATCATCAATCCTCCAACGGAGTAAACCGCATCCGTCAGATTTTTAATAACCTTCAAAGCTTGCTCAGGTTCTAAATTTTGGTAATCTTTAAGGGTGCCTTCCATATAGGCAAATGGAAATACTTTTAAATGGGTTACCATTTCAAATTCGAGATTATAAAAATAAAACGGAGAAGCTATGCCCGCTCGAAAACCCGGGCAGGATGCGTATCCCATCGTATAATCCTCAGTTATTCCTATGTCTATCAGGCGTTTGTAGGTTTCGGGAAAGCTGAGCATCAGAAAATGCTGTCGGCTTCTGAAAATCTCACTATGAATCACTTTAGATAAATTCTGGATTTCTTGTTCAACCTTGTCCGGCAGTTTATTGGAAGTGAAAGATGGATGAATGCCAACGGTGCCGTAATCCATCAACCGTCTTACAACCGACTGAAAACGCCGATTGTTAATGGGTAGGTTTTTGTCGTTTGTTCCATAATCGGCAAAGAGCACAAAGAAAATCGGCTTCAAACGGCGATTATGGTGAAACGAAAAAATATAGTCGAAACTATCAAAAGGATCCGTTTTTATACCTCTTAAAACTAAAGTTCGGTTTAGCACTTCTTGCCATTTTTGGTCTCTGAAATCTTTGAAATAACCACCGGCAGTGCGCCAAAATCCTTTTTGCTTAAAGGAATAAACCGCGTCTATGTCAATGGTTGGCAGATATTTAAATTCAGATGTTTTCAGCTCAATATCAGGATAATACTCTTTCAATTTAAATCCCAATTCCAGTGCCCAAATATTTACCATCGGTTTGTCGAGAAATCCCTTTTGAAATGCAATACTCTGAGGGGCGTCGAACCTCCCATGCGCATCTTTGATGAAAGGCAGATATTCTTCGTAGCGCGAAACTAAAAAGAAGGAGGCTGCAAATAAGTCGAATGGAAAAATGGATTTGGGGTGGTAGGTTGTGAAAAAACAGGGTAAATTTTTATGGGTGGAGTAATTAAAATCCAGCTCTCTTATGCCGCGTTCGAAAAGTAGTTCATCTGCAGCAATGAAAAAATTGGTTTTAGATGACGGGCTTCCATAAGCGATGAGTGGAGTTTTATCTTCAATTAAATCGTTTTCAGAAACAAAATCTACTTGAAGCCCAAGCAGATTCTTTAGGATGAGGTTGAAGATATAAACCATCCTTTGGGTTTTTCGTTCGCTTACGATGAGAATTTTATTGGCCATTATTAGTTCAATTAAATAAGTCCGGTATCGGCGAAAGAGAAGTAGGCGTTTTCACCAAAGATTAAATGATCCAAAACGCTGATATCTAATAGCAAACCGCCTTCTTTCAGTTTCTTGGTCAATTGAATATCCGATTCACTCGGTTTTAGGTTTCCCGAAGGGTGATTATGACAAAGAATGATGGCAGCAGCTAATTTCTCTATGGCTAACTTATAGATTTTTCGCGGATCGGCCAAAGAAGCGGTAAGGCTGCCAATGCTAATCATTTCACGGCTGATAATGCTGTTTGAACGGGTCAACAGAACTACCCAAAATTCTTCATAAGGTTTGTTGTCCATCACCGGCAACATGTACTCGAAAATATCGTGGGAACTGGTTATTTTCCTTTTTTGCAACACTTCCGACTCTCTTCGCCGCCTTCCCAATTCGAGTGCTGCCGTAATAGTGATGGCTTTAGCTTCTCCAATTCCTTTGTATTTCATTAGGTCGGCTACCGAAAGAGCTGCCAAGCTATTGAGATTGGAATTATTGTTGGTTAAAATCTCCCGCGCTAATTCCACCGCACTCAAATCTCTTGTTCCCGAACCTAACAAAATACCCAACAATTCGCTGTCGCTCAAAGCATCCTTGCCTTTGGCAAGGAGCTTTTCGCGAGGTTTATCCATCTCGTCCCAGTGCTTAATTGATTTCTTTTTAGTCTCTTCCATTATTACTCTGTTTTGTCAGGATAAGCCGGAGGATTTGGAATCGGCTGATAATCTTTTATCTCCTTTAAAATCAATTCAATAGCTTTGTTCAACTGGTCATCGATTCCTTGATATTCTCTTGCAGGATCGTTGTCAATTACAACGTCCGGATCCACGCCATACCCTTCAATAATCCAGCTACTACCATCGGCTGCATAAGTGCCAAATTCGGGCTTGCGTAAGTCGGCGCCATCCACAAAGGGTAGTGAACCGCGAATGCCTATCACACCGCCCCAACTGCGCATACCAACCACAGTTCCTAACTTGTGTTTTTTGTAGGCGTAAGGAAACAAATCGCCGTCAGAAGCTGAATATTGATTTATGAGCAAAATAGTGGGGCCAACAAGCATCTGCCGAGGGGTTTGTGTGGGAAGAGTTTGATTGCGGGCAGCGTTTGCTCGGATAATTTCGCGACTTAACCGTTCAATAATCATTGGCGAAACATTTCCTCCGCCATTTCCCCTGTCGTCAATTATCAACGCCTTTTTATGTAATTGTGGATAAAAATGCTTCATAAATTCATTTAATCCATCAACTCCCATATCGGGAATATGAATGTATCCCACCTGACCATTCGTGGCTTCATCCACTTTGCGGATGTTTTCCTGAACCCAATTATAATAATAAAGTCCGGCTTCATCGGCAATAGGCTTAACGATTATGTCGCGACTCTCGGCTCCGTTTGAATTGGAGGAGATAGTAAGTTTAACTGCGATATTGGCTTTTCCGGCTAATGCTTCGTAAATGTCGGTATAGTTCTTTGATTCCACATCGTTGATGGCCATGATAAAATCTCCTTCCTTCACATTCAATCCTATTTCGGTAAGGGGTGAGCGGAGGTTGCTGCGAAAGTTTTCACCTTGGAGAATTTCCTCAATTTTGAAATTTCCATTGGCATCTTTACTGATTTTCGCACCTAAGAGGCCGGTTTTAATGCGTTGTGGCTCAGGGCGATCGCCGCCGTTTATGTAGGCATGTCCCACATTAAGCTCTCCGATGAGCTCGCCAATCAAATAGGTGAGGTCGTTGCGATGATTGACGTAGGGTAGGAGGGCTGCATATTTTTTCTGCATCGCAGGCCAGTCAACGCCGTGCATATTTGGCGCATACAGAAAATCGCGCATCTGACGCCATGCTTCATCGTAGATTTGCTTCCATTCAGCTGAAACATCCACGTTTACCATCATATCGTTCATTGCAATGACCTTGTCGATTTTCAATTCGGTTTTTCCTTTTGGCACGTCCACAACTTGCATACGTTTCCCTTGACTAATCAACATTTTTTTATAGTCAGAGCTCAACTGATAACTGGTGTTTTTGGCTAAAACAAACTCCTTCTTTTCCTTTAGATTATAGGCCTTCATCTCGGTGCTTTCCATACCCGTTTTATGAAAATTGTAGAAAATTAATCCATCATAATAGTTTAAATTCCAATAGTTTCCGTCTTCAACTGGTATTTCAATATGTCGATTGGTGATACCGTCAAAATCAATTTCCACCATTTTGCTTTCTTCTGTTTTCGAGGATTCTTCCGTCTTTTCTTCTTTCATTTCCTCCGAAATGTCCTGATTTTCAAAAGGGGATGCAGTGCTTTTTTGAAGTGGAATGAGATAAATTTTGTTCATATTGTGGTAGGCTACATTCCATTCGGTCGCGCTATACATCGGATTAAAACTGCGTGAACTTGTGAAAATAAGGTATTTACAATCATTCGTAAAAAATGGAGAACCCGAAGCATACCAACCATCCGTGACAACTTCAGCCTTTTGCGATTCTAAATTATAAATCCAAATTTTTTGCAATCCTTTTCCATCGTTGTCGGAATAGGCAATCCATCGACTGTCGGGCGACCATGAAAAATCGGTGATTTCCCAACTGTTCGATTTAGCAATCAGAGTGGTTTTTCCGCTTTCTACATCGGTGAGATTGAGCTCCATTTTTTTGTTGTTCCAAAGGATTTTTTTGGAATCCGGCGACCAACTGAAATTAAAAATATAGTTGTCGGTATTCTTGGTTAATTGTTGGGCTTTGCCAATTGCATCGGCTTTTGACAGATAAATCTCAAACTCGCCTCCCATATCCGAAATCCAGGCAATATGTTCTCCGTTTGGCGACCATTCCGGGTTGCGGTCGTGTGCTCCTGAACTTTGGGTTAGATTATAGGTAACTCCTTCTTTTACAGGAACGTTAAAAATGTCGCCCCGAGCCGAAATGAGTACGCGGCTGCCGGCTGCCGACAGCGAAACATTGGCAATAAAATCGGAAGCATCGACCATGCGATTACGACCCCACAGGAAATCATTCTCAACTGCGATGTTCAATTTCTTAACTTCCTGTGTTGTCACATTGAAAATAAAAAGAAAACCTCCCTTTTCAAAAATGATGTGTTCGTTGTCGAAGCCAGGAAATTTTATGTCATAATCTTCAAACTGCGTAAGCTTAACAACCTGTTCGTTTTCAGTGTTATAAGAAAACAAATTCATGGTTCGGTCGCGGTCGCTGATGAAGTATATTTGTGTTCCAATCCACATGGGTATAATATCCTGAGCAATATTTTTGACTACTTGTTTTACGGTTTTTCCCTTGAAGTCGAAGATGTAAATCTCAGGAGCCATACCGCCTTGGTAATGTTTCCATGTTCGAAATTCTCGGAATATCTTGCTGAAAGCCAATTTATTGCCATCTGGTGAATAGGAACAAAAACCGCCCGAGGATAAGGGTATTTCTGCTGAAAGTCCACCATCGGAAGGTACAGAATAGAGTTGTCCAACAAAAGAGTTAAAGCTTTGTTTACGAGAACGGTAAATGATGTTTTTTCCGTTTGGAGTCCAGCCCATTACGATGTTGTTTGGCCCCATGCGGTCGGCTACGTCATCACGGTTTAAAGTTGCTGTTCGGGTAAGACGTTTTGGCTCTCCACCGCTTGTGGGAATAACGAAAACCTCTGTATTCCCATCATACTGACCGGTAAAAGCAATTTGTTTTCCGTCCGGTGAGAAATGTGCAAACATCTCATAACCGTTGTGGGAAGTCAGCCTTTTTGCCACTCCGCCATCGGTTGACGATAGATATAAGTCGCCGGAATATGTAAATACGACCTTTTTGCCATGAATATCCGGAAACCGAAATAACCGGTCGATGGTTTGAGTTTGTGCAATAGCAACAAATGCTAAAAAGCTGAATAACAATGTGTATATAAATCTTTTCATAATAAAAATATTAGGTTTATGTGTAAAAACTGTACTTTCCAAAGGATTAAATAGAGAGATGATTAAACATGAACAAAAATAAAATAATTTTCCGGTTTTGGTTGAAAAACTAATAATAAACGTTTCCAATCCAATAGCGTCATATAAATATTTTGAAATTGAGATTAGCCATATTACCTTTTAAGACGTTGGGGAAAATTGCGACCTGCTAGGCTTTGAGATTTCTCGATGGCCATCGGGGTCGAAATCTCATCAATCCAAAAAACGCTTTGGATTACAGGAGCTTTTCCATTAGAACGACTTTCAGGGTATGGGAATATGTGTTCCTTTTTTTATGTGCTATATTGAAGTTATTCTGGTTGCTTTTCATTCCAATCGCATCTTCTCCCCGCATCGTTTTTTATCTTATTTTTATCGGCAGAAAATCTACCTTATGAATTCAGAAAAGAAACTTTTTTTATTGGATGCTATGGCCTTGATTTATAGGTCATATTTTGCTTTTCAGAAGAACCCGCGCATCAACTCCAAAGGCTTCAATACCGGAGCAATTTTGGGTTTTACAAATACTCTTTGGGAGGTTTTGCAGAACCATAAACCTACTCACATCGGAATAGCTTTCGATACATCAGCCCCCACAGCCCGACATGAAGAGTTTGCCGACTATAAAGCAAATCGCGAGCAAATGCCCGAAGAATTGGCAGCGGCTATACCTTATATTAAAGCCGTGATTGAGGCTTTCCGCATTCCTGTTCTTATTAAGCCGGGCTTTGAAGCTGACGACATCATTGGCACTTTTGCAAAACAAGCTGAAAAACAAGGTTTTGAAACTTATATGATGACTCCCGATAAGGATTTTGCCCAGTTGGTTTCGGATCATATTTTCATTTATAAACCGGCCTATATGGGAAATCCGGCGCAAGTTTGGGGTGTGAAGGAAGTTAAGGAAAAATTTGGAGTCGAAAATCCCTTGCAAGTAATTGATATTTTGGGACTTTGGGGTGATGCCTCCGATAATATCCCAGGCATTCCCGGTATCGGTGAAAAGCGAGCTAAAGAATTATTAGCTGCTTATGGCTCTGTTGAAGGGGTGATTGAAAATGTGGATAAGTTGAAAGGTAAAATGGCCGAGAATATTCGCGAATTTGCGCAGCAAGGCCTCGATTCAAAGCGGTTGGCCACCATTAATTTGGACGTCCCGCTTGAGTTTAACCCTGTCGATTTGCATTACGACGGTCCTGACCCCGAATTGCTTAAACCGCTTTTTGATGAGTTGGAATTTAGAACTCTTGGCAAACGAATTTTTACCGATTTGAGTCTCCAACCTGAACCTAAAGCCACTGAACCTCAGTCTTTTTCACAAGGTGATTTGTTTTCTCAACCTGTAGAGATTTCCAATTCAATGTCTTCAATTTCGCATAATTATACATTGATTGAAACTCCTGAAGAAATTGCAATTCTGGCACAGCAACTTCAACAATTAGATGCCTTTTGCTTCGATACCGAAACTACCGACATTGATGCTCAACAGGCTGATTTAGTTGGAATTGCTTTTTCTTGGAAGCCAAACGAAGGTGTTTTTCTTTACTTGCCTGAGGAGCATCAACAGGTTGAAGAATTTCTCAAGCCTCTAAAACCTGTTTTTGAAAGTAGAAAGATTTTGAAAGTAGGCCAAAATTTGAAATATGATTTATCCGTGCTTTCTTGGTATGGAATCAACGTTTTGGAGCCTCTTTTCGACACGATGATTGCGCATTACCTCATCGAGCCCGACATGAAACACGGCATGGATTTTTTGGCTGAGAAATATCTAAACTATCAAACCCAACCTATCAAAGAACTTATCGGTAGGGGCACCTCAGCTATCACAATGCGACAGGTTGATAAAGAAAAAGTGAAAGAGTATGCTTGTGAAGATGCGGATATAACGTGGCAACT
>JAFGWF010000021.1 GCA_016937295.1 Bacteroidales bacterium | reverse complement strand
GGAAATCATACTTTTTCGTGGACTTATGAAAAAGATTTTGGCTACGTTGGCGGCTTAGATAGAGCATGGATCGACGACATACAATTTCCTATAACGGATGTGCTTTCGTCTGCTTCGGAGGTTAAAAATGTATTGGAGGATTGGTCAATTTATCCAAATCCCATGCAAGATAATCTCACTATCTCTGTCGAAAAAGAAAAAGCTTTTGCGGGCACTTTACAGGTAATCAATTCCTTAGGAGAAATTGTTTATCAAACCGTGATAACTGAGAATTCAGGCAAAATAAACGTGATTATCAATTTGAGTTTTCTTAACAGCGGATTGTATCATGTAGTATTGAAAGGTGATGAGATAATGCAATCGAAAACGTTGATAAAGCTTTGATAAACAGGGATTAGGTGGATATGAATTTAAAACACAATAGATTGAAGATAGCCGTTGTTGGAGCCACCGGAATGGTAGGGCGTGTAATGCTTCAAGTGCTAGAGGAACGCGGCTTTGCCAACTCCGATTTGATTCCGGTTGCCTCCACAAGTGGCCGGAAGGTTTATTTTGCAGGTCGGGCGTTAGAAACTAAAACTCCGGAAGAAGCTTTAAAATTAGAGCCACAGATTGCTATTTTCAGTGCAGGCTCCTCTGCTTCAACAAAATATGCTCCTGAATTTGCTAAATGTGGTTTTGTTATTGACAATTCCAGTGCTTGGCGTATGTTCGATCATATTCCTTTGGTTGTTCCCGAAATCAACGCATCGGATATCAACCCACAAACCAGAATTATTGCCAATCCCAATTGCTCTACAATTCAAATGGTGCTGGCGCTGTGGCCTTTGGAGGTTAATTATGGAATTGAACGGATTGTTGTTTCTACATATCAGTCGGTTACCGGATCCGGTATGAAAGGGCTTCAGCAACTGCTGGATGAACGAGCCGGTGCTGAGGTAAGAAAATTCTATCCTCATCCAATTGATTTAAACTTAATTCCTCATGGTGGTGATTTTTTGGATAATGGATACACTTCCGAAGAGATGAAATTGGTTAATGAAACACGTAAAATACTTCATAATCAAGAAATTGCAATCACCGCGACCGTAGTTCGAGTTCCTGTAAAAGGTGGTCATAGCGAATCGGTGAACCTAAGGTTGAAAAAGGAATTTGCATTAGACGATGTGGTTTCGCTTTTGTCGGAGACTTCCGGGCTGGTTGTTCTTGACGACCCTTCCACGAATAGCTATCCTATGCCTTTGTTTGCCGAAGGACGTGATGAGGTTTTTGTGGGACGCATTCGTCGCGATTTCAGTGAACATAATGGATTGAATATGTGGATTGTAGCTGATAATCTGCGAAAAGGTGCTGCTACCAATGCAATTCAAATTGCTCAATTCTTAATAAACCACCACATATAATCTTACTTTCTATCAAAACAAAAATCCATTAACTTTGCAGGGACAGTTTGAATCTGCTTATTTCCATTTATAATTTAAACTAACCTGCTTATGAAAACTTTTTTACTAATGGCTTTGGCATTCGTTTTTGCCTTAAACTCAGGAGCTCAGAATCTTAAAAAAGGGTTTAAATATCTTCAGGACAAAGATTTCGATAGAGCAAAAGTTATTTTCGACCAATCCGTTAACGAAAATTCTCTTTCATGTTTTTCGTTTTATGGTAATGCCTTGATATATAAGGATAAAGCTTATCGTGCTCACGATTTATATCGCGCTTTTGAGTCGGCAAAGAAAGCGGTAGAATTTCTTCCAACTGCTGATGAGGCTATGTGGTCGAAATTGTCGGATTATATCACGGATAAAGAACAGGTTAAAAAATTATTGGATGAGATTGATAATTTACTTTATCTACAAGTAAAAAACGAAAACACGATACCTGCTTCCGAACGGTTTTTGAAGGAAGCCACCGGATCGGCCTATTATAAAGCCGTTGGGGCAATCTATTCCAATCAACGCTTTCAGCAAGCTCAGGAGTTCAATACCATCATGGCTTATGAAGATTTCATCAAAGAGTTTCCGGAGGCTTTAGAAGTGCCTTCAGCCACCCAAAAGATCTACAGTTTAGCCTATCAACAAGTGGTAAAAGCAGATAAACTTGCAGATTATCAAGAATTTATAGCTGACTATCCCAATTCACCGCAAGTGGAAGGAGCAAAGGTGAAAATTATGGAAAAGGAGTACGAAATGGTTCTCTTAACCGGGACGGATGATGCTTATGAACGATTCATCAAAAAATATCCAGGAACTTCTCAATCGGGCGAGCTGCGAAAAAAGCAAATTCAGATTAACTATGTTCAAGCGCGGCAGTTAAATTCAGTGAATGTTTATAATAATTTTTTGAAGAAATTTCCTGAGTCAGCTCTCGTGCCGGAGATAACAACTATTCGAGATTCACTTGCCTATCTGGAAGCTAAGAGCATAAATACGACTCAGGCTTACAAGGATTTTATTTCGAAGTACCCCAACGCACCCCAAGTTAGCCGAGTGATGGCGCTTCAGCAAAGTTTGAATTATAGCAAAGCCGAGCTGGCGGTCTTAAAAAGTCGTCAGGTGTTCAGTTCCAAAAATGTTCGGAAAGCTCAATTCTACAAAGTCGATCCGGTTGATTCTACGAAAAGAACTCTTGTGAAAACCGTTGTTTATGATGTTTTCGGAAATGAGGTCGAAATTTCGGAAACTACCACTGTTGGCTCTAAGGTTGACCTAAAGAGGGTTTATAACAGTGCCGGAAATCTTATGATTCAGGAACATAAATTAGTGGATGGAAACGATCGCTATCTTCGAAAATACTATTTTAATGAAAATGACTTGCTGGATTCCGCCCGAATTATCTGTTACCAACCTTGCGAAGATGGCTTGCCACAAGGCACTTTTAAAGCTGTGTATTCTTATTTTCCCGACCGAAACTTGAAAGAGTGTAAAATTCAAGGTGATAATTATAGCAAAAGCGCAACCTATATAATTAATAATCAAAAGCTTGTCTCGCAAGAGTTTATTAAGATTACCGAGTATGAGAAAGTTATGGAATTGAAGGTAAATTACCAATATGATTTCTATGATAGATTAATTCAAAAATCCACCTTCTCCGGCGAAAATACAATCTCAGCAGTGGAGACTTTTTTCTATAATAAGGCCGGTGACATTACCAAATATTCGGCTTATGATGCTCTTGGTAAAATAAGGAAATCAAACAAATATGACGCTTATAACATGTTGATGCGTAGTGAAGTAGAGTTTCCAAATTCTCCTTCAAACAATCATGTTTTAGTCTGCGAATATCATTATGACAATTAGTAGTGGTTAATTATTGTGAAAGCGTTTTTTCATTAAGAAAAGGTCATGTATTTTTGTCCAAATTTAAATTTAACCAAATGAAAACCTCTCGTATTTTTAGTTTTATTCTATTGTTTTTTGCAGTTGTTGCTTTAAGCTTCACTACTGCTGATAAGAGCATTCATTCCTTTACTGTAAAGGATATTGATGGAAATGACTTTGCTTTTTCTACCTTGAAAGGTAAAAAAATCATGGTTGTCAATGTGGCTTCAAAATGCGGCTACACGCCACAGTATGCAGATTTACAGGCTCTTTATGCAAAATATAAAGACAAAAATTTTGAAATTGTGGCTTTTCCGGCTAATAATTTTATGAGTCAAGAGCCTGGAACAAACAAAGAGATTAAGGAGTTTTGCACTTCTAATTATCAGGTTACCTTTAAAATGATGTCCAAAATTTCTGTCAAGGGAGATGATATGGCGCCAATCTATAAGTGGCTGACTTCCAAAAGCGAAAACGGTGTTGAGGACAGCGAAGTGAAATGGAATTTTCAAAAATATCTGATAGATGAGAATGGGAAATTGGTGAAAGTGATTGGAACACGTACCAGCCCTACCGCTAAAGAAATCACCGATTGGATTGAAGGGAAATAGACCATTTTATTCAAAGTCAATAATTTGGTTCAGCATCTTGTAAACCAAATTTCCTAAAAGGTATAGTGGCCAAGCTAAAATTAGTGCAACCAACACTCCGGCAAGGTTCGCTGCTTGAATGTAAATTATTGAAAATAAGATTAAAAGAGCTGCTGCCAAACTATAAGGGAGCAGCTTTTTATTTTGCTTCCAAACGAAAATCAGGAATAAAAAAATCAATCCGGCAGTTAAAGAAGGAAATCCTCCTGTTTCACCTATCCTAAAATTTGCCAAATCAACAATAGGGAGAATGTTTTCTATAAAATCATGCCTGTGAAATGGAAAAACCAGAAAAACCACGTAATAGGTTAATATGGTGTTGGTTAGAATCACCACAGTTTTATTTGCAGTCTCATTTTGTGTTGCTTTTCGAAGTCGCACAAATAGCCAGATTATTAAAACATAAAAACTCAGATAAACAAACCCAAGCATAAGAAAAAGAGTTGGTGAGCGGTGACTTTCAAAGGTTGGAATTATGGATGAAATTTGCAAAAAACTATCTATTTGGTTACTCCAAAAGTTGAGATTTCTGTGAAAGAAAATCCGATGAAAATGCTCTGTTTCAACGAATAAATAACTCCATAGAATTGGCAGATAAATCCATCTTAAACTATTAGTAAATAGGTTTTTAGTGTTTTTGTGATGAAAATACAGAACCACAAGAAAGGAAATAATGGCCAAGCGAGTAAGAAGTATGGAGATTTTTACGGTTTTATCAGGAATAAAAGCTGCAATGATGCTCGTATCAATCAAATAGCTGAACAAGAGCAAATCCAAAACATATTCCTTTCTGTTTTCTCCAATCATAAATCAAAAGTAGCATATTAACCTTTCCTTTTGAGGCTATCTTTGATTTTGTTTTAACTTCACATCAGTATTTTATATTGTGGCGACAGCGATGTTTCATCAAAATAATAGTGATAGAATTTAAAAACAACATTTTCCGTGATAAAAGAAAAAAAGGATAAATTTGCCTTTTATTAAATGAAATAAGGTAAGTGAATTGTAGCACAACTTATTTCACATTAGAAACTCTATTGTTATTCAAGAAATTGGATAAAATCAAATGAGTTGCTGAGAATAAGTTTAGTGAGATATTGTTGGAAAAACTTCAAATAGTGCTTATTTAATAACCTAAATAACAAATAGTTACAAATGAAAAATAGATACTTGAGCTTTTTATCAGACGAACATCTGTTGAAGTGTATTGGTAATCTTCACGCATCCTATTTGAAGGCCAAAAATAACATTTCAAAGAAAAATTTCTATTCCAATAAGGTTGATACGATTAAATTAACCTTTGATTCAAGGTTTAATGATATTGAAGAGGAGAAACTTATCCAGTCTGAAGTTCTTAGGCAGATTGACAAGTCTATTAATAACTCCATCGGAACTTTTCACGAGCAAATCTTAAGTGGTATTGATGGTTATGAACGTGGTAATTTAAGCGGCTATGATATTAAAGCCACCGATAATAGTCTATTTGCAGATATAAAAAATAAACACAATACGATGAATAGTAGTGCGGCTGAGGCACTGTTTCAAAAGCTGGCTCGATATGCTGATGATCACAAAAAGGCTAAATGTTATTGGGTTCAAATTTTGGCTAAAGGAAGTTTTTGTGAGTTATGGAGTGGCGATATAAACGGTAAGGAATATAGTCATAGTAGGGTTTATAAAATTTCAGGCGATCAATTTTATTCGTTGCTTTCAGGAGAAGAAGATGCTCTATATCAGCTTTATAAAGTGCTTCCAAAGGCAATAAAAGATTATCTAAAAGCTGTTGAAGAGAATGAACAAATTGCTCAAAATTCTGTTTTAGAAGAAATAAAAGTAAAAACTAAGAATAGTAACAGAACTATTTTAGATCAAATCACATTTGAGAATTATAGCTACTATCTTGGGTTTGATGCTTTGTAATAGTGGTTCAAAAATTTAACAATGGAATACCCAACTTCAGTCCCAAGATTTACAGGCACAGCATTTCCAATTTGCTTATATTGTTGAGCCATGGAACCTTCGAATATCCAATTATCTGGAAATGTTTGAATTCGAGCGTATTCACGCACTGTAAAGGGTCTCGTTTCTTCAGGATGACATCTTTCTGTTTGTTTTTGTGCAGGACTACAAGTCAACGTTAAACAAGGTTCATCCCAGCCGATACGTCTCGCAATTCCAGTTTTGCCGCCGCCTAAATAGAAACTACCTCCCATAAATTCTTTTTGAATATCGATGGGTAAATCGCGCCAATAACCTTTCTGTGGGACTAAATCTAATACAGCTATTTTGCTTTGAGGGTATTTGGCTCCTGGAGATTTTGGAACATTTGTTTCGTAAAGTTCACCTTTTATTAAAGCATCTTTCAAATTGTAAATTTTATTGAATGGTTTTGGATATTCATATTCTATATCAATATCTTTTCTAACGCCAACCAATATTAATCGCTCTCTTTTTTGAGGAACCTTATAGTTTATTGCTTTCAACACTTGAATTGGTGCAACGTTGTAACCAATTTCGTTTAGAATGGAAATCATACCATTTAAGGTTTTCCCATTATCGTGACTTAGCAAACCACGGACATTTTCACCAATACAAATTGGAGGATTCACTTCTTTAACAACTCTTGCAAACTCATAAAACAAAGTCCCTCTTGCATCTGCAAGTCCTAATTTTTTGCCTGCATAACTGAAAGCCTGACAGGGAAATCCACCTGTTACAACATCAACTTTATTGTGGTATTCCGTAAAATCGAAGTCTTTAATATCACCTTCTAAGATATTCCATTTTGGCCGATTTTTTCGCAAAGTTTGGCAAGCCCATTTGTCAATTTCATTCAGAGCAACACATCGTAATCCTGCTTTTTCTAATCCTACGGCCAAACCCCCAGCCCCTGCAAATAATTCTAAAACAGTATAATCGTGCAATGGCTCTACATAATTTGATACTGTTTCTTCGGTTTCCTGACTGAAAAAATTAGCAAATAGAGTTTCTACTTGCTCACGTTTATAAACACGGTAGTTGCTAATAGGTTCCCGAACAGCGGTTAGCTTGCCTTCTCTATCCCAACGTCTAAGGGTTTCTTTGCTTTTTCCAATAAGTTCTGATGCTTCGGAAAGCGTCAAATAATCTTTCATAACCAAGTTGTTTAACCTTATACAAGGGTTACAAAAATATTATTAATTATGGTGCGAACAACAATAATAAATTAAATTTATTAAAACGTTAAACGTGCTGTAAGAGTTATTGTTAGGTTGTAATTGTGTAGAAATTAACAAATAATATATTTGATTTTATGGCAAACATATTCCTTTCTGTTTTCTCCAATCATAAATCAAAAGTAGCATATTAACCTTTTCTTTTGAGGCTATCTTTAATTTTGTTTTT
>JAFGWF010000020.1 GCA_016937295.1 Bacteroidales bacterium | reverse complement strand
GTCGGGGTGAGAGGATTTGAACCTCCGGCCTCTTCGTCCCGAACGAAGCGCGCTACCGGACTGCGCTACACCCCGAATTAATTGAGCTTGCAAAAGTAATATATTTTGATTTTAATAATACGATTTTTATTCTGAATTTATAAGGAATTGAATAGCAAGTAATTATTCTTTAAATATTCTCTTATCATTTAAATAAAAAATAGTATAAATTTACCGCCGAAACAAATCAGATTAAACAATCTTATGGATAACCTTTCAGAAGAACAAAAGCATTATTTTGAAAATAGTCTTCGCAACATAACTGATAAAGACGAACAAAAAGTCTTAGCTCATATCCAACCGGAAATTAGCAAGCTGAAAACCATGTTATTGAATAACCCATCGCATAAGATGGAAAACTTGATTGTCAATGCCGAACTATTATTGGAAATACTTTTAGACAAACAGTTTCCATTAACCATTTCTTCAAAAAAATGGGTGATTTTTGGGTTAAGCTATTTGATATCTGACTTTGATTTGATACCGGATGTCATTCCTGTTATTGGCTATAATGATGATGCTTTGATACTTCAGTGGGTAATTTTTATGATTGACAAAGATATTAGTCGATATAAAATATTCAAAAACACAAAGACTTTAGTTGGAAAAAACAACTTACTGATTCCTAAGATTATAGATACTGAAACCAAGTATTTTGTTGTGGTTTTGCCCGGTCTAATCGAAAAAAGCAGGAAAGAACTAGAATCCATCTTAGACAAATCCTTAGTAAAATATTTTGGTAAAAATGATAATATCCGATATGAATTAATCCAAAAAGACATCCATTATCTGCAAGAATTTTCCAAGACTATTCGAATTGTTGATCACGAAATGGGATTAAAACCGACTGTTGACCAAGAACAATTTGGAATTGAATGGCAACAAATCAAAGAAGAATATCAGTTTATAGGCGAATCATTAGGCTTGGAATTAAATAATCTTGTTTCACAAAATCCGCATATTAAAATAGTGATACTTTCTTTTAATGTCGGGAGCATTGCGGTAGAAAAAGCTTTAACGAAAATGACAAAAGGCTCTATTGAAAATTATTTTAGCTTTGGAGGAGCTTCAATTATTGAAGAATTACCGAGTAAGGAATTTTGTAAAATAGAAAAAGTAATTAATTTTTACTCCGAAAACGACTATTTACTCAAATATATTTTTGAGCAATTTGAAAAAAACAGACCCCCAATTGGCCTTAAACCGTTTTTAACCAACGACTCCTCAAATATTGAAAACATCAATGCCACTACAATTATTACCAATCACGGATCCTACGTACCTAACATAAGCAAATTAATAAATCTGAAATACTAAACAATACATTTTATATTTCTTAGTTTACACCTTTGCTAATAGGCAAAGGTGAATTTATTTCATCTGAAACTTTTACATTATTTTGAATTAACTTGTTATTAAAAATATTTACAATTTGCACAAATGATTAAAGCCGATAAACAAAAAGAAACCGGATATCTGAATCTATTCTTAGTTTCCTTTTTATTGTTTTTTGCATCGATAGCAGGAATCAAAGGACAAACATCGCAACAAGGACTTTTATGGAAGATAAGTCGCGAAGGATCTTCGGATGTAAGTTATATTTATGGAAATATGCACGTGAGCGCAAAAATCGCCTTCCGACTTGGCGAGGAGTTTTTTCAGGCAATCAGCGAAGTAGATAAGGTTGCCTTAGAGTCGAATCCAATCATTTGGTTAGACGAAATTATGGGTTCCGATTTGGCAGCAAACTATATTGGCAGTTATGATTTTGGAAGACAAAACACAAATGGTTTTTATAAACAAGAATTCAGGCTAATGATACCTGATAATCAAAGCATTGCCCATGCCATAAGCAGCGACCATTATTTTATGAATTGGCTTTTATACCGCGAAAACAAAGGCAATTCAGATTTTGAGGAAGAAACCTTTTTGGATATGTTCATTTACCAAGCGGGAGCAAAAAATCATAAAGAAGTAATCAGTTTGGAGGATTTTAAAGAAAATACCAAATACGTTGAGTTAGCCTCCTTGCCCGACATCGAAGACAAAGAGCCTTCGCAATGGTTTAAGAAAATGACCAGAGAAAAGAGCTATGGGGAACTATTGGAGGAAGCCTATCGCAAGCAGGACTTAGCGCTCATTGATTCGTTGCAAAGAGAGGTGAGTAGTAAAAACAGCTACTACTGGATGATTGTAAAGCGAAACGAAAAAATGATTGAAAAAATCGATTCTATTATTAAATCGGGCACAACTGTTTTTTGTGGCGTTGGAGCTGCACATTTGCCGGGCACGGATGGAATATTGCAATTGCTGACCAACAAAGGTTATAACGTTGAGGCTCTTACTGTTACGTTTTCGGATAAAGCCCGACAACTTCGCGAAGCATTCGACAACAAAAAAATCGAGCTGACTAATTATCAGCCATTTCAATCTGAGCTTTTTACGGTAAACTGTCCCGTAAACCTCTATGAAACACCCTATAGCGAAACACAAAGGCAATTTTTCGGACCAGAACTTACCAATGGCAGCCATTTTACCATTAAACAAATATCTACTCTTCAAGCATTTAAAGGACTATCGATTAACGACTATTTTGTAAAAATTGATAGTTTACTTTTTGAAAACATTCCCGGAAAGATAGAATCGAAAGTGGAAATAAAGGGAGACTTTTATACTGGGTACGACATAACCAATAA
Source organism: Bacteroidales bacterium (assembly GCA_016937295.1). Lineage (GTDB taxonomy): Bacteria > Bacteroidota > Bacteroidia > Bacteroidales > UBA1556 > UBA6267. The sequence continues at coordinate 13,320 of JAFGWF010000020.1, read as the reverse complement.
AACGAAGAAAGGGGATTATCAGCGACAAAAAATCTTTATTACGCCAACTCATATTATAATCTTCAAAATGGGAGGAAAAGATGATTTTGTTTTAAAGAACGGTACTGAATTTTTTAAATCTATTGAGCTTAAACCACCAAAAGAAAATTGGAAAACCAGCTCAACCATTCACAGCGACTTTTCGGTGTTAGTCCCTGAATATCAAAGCATAACCAATAATACAAAAATCACTTCCCTTTATGGACATCCCATCTTGGAAGCTTGGGATTCAAGCGATTCTTCTTATTATTTGGTTCAAAGAAGGTCACTTTTCAGCTTTGATTATTTAGAAGAAGATAAATTTGAGATAGAGCGAATAGCCGAGCAATTTTTTCTAAAAATGGGATTAGATACAGTGAAAGCCCAATTTGTCACGAAAAATAATCGCCCATTAGCTCAAGCAGAAGGACATTTGAAGGATTCGACAAAAGCAGTTAAGGTTAATGTAATCTCTAATGGCTCATATTACTTTTTACTGTGTGCGATTGGGAACAATCAGGAGAAATCGGAAAAATTCTTTAGTTCTTTCAAGATAGACTCACCAAATTATCTTTTTGATTTCGTCGAAAAAACCGATTCAGCCACCATGATAAAAGTAACCTCGAACTATCTAATTCCCTCAAAATATGAGTATTCAAGAATGGTAGCTTATGATAAAAGGGACAAAAAAAACGATACGGAGGATAAATCTTTTAAAGAGAAAACAAAACAGAAAATCTTCATCTCGGAAAATTATGAGCGAGTGATTGTTAACATGGAAAAAATGCACATTTACGATTACTTTGACAACATTGATTCGCTATGGAATTTCAAAATTAATGAAATATTGGCAGTTTCATATAACAGTAGAAAAAGTTATACATACTCACAATCCAATACAAAACCAGAAGCAAATTTTGTTCTATTGGAGAAAAAAAGCACTATTGAATACGATTTGCCAGTTTTACATTTAAAAATATCGGATACAGCCACCTCAAAAATCATTTACAAAAAGCTTATTTTGAAGCATGGGGTAATATACGAGATTTCGGCTAAAGGAGACTCATCTTACCAACTTAGCAAATTTGCCAAAAACTTTTTGGCGACAGCCAAGCCTTTAGATTCGGTTATGGGACGAAGTCCGTTTGAGGACAAAGCCTCACTGTTTTTTAACGCAATCTTTGGAACGGATAGTTTAGCACGAGAGTTTGCATATCAATCCGCGTTCAAGGTGCGCTTTAAAGAAAAAGATATCGACTCTCTCAAATTAGCTATTACAAAGCATAAATTTCCGGTAAAATATTTAGATACAAAAGAGGAATTAATTGGGAAACTTATTAGTATAGAGGAATTTAACGATATGGTTTTTGCAGAAGAACTGTATAAATCTGCCGGAGATACTGCAATGTTTCAAATAGAAATTTTATCCTCATTGGCACAAAAAGAAACAAAATCAGCCATTGAAACCTATAAAAAACTTTTGGAATATGATATTCCCATCAGTGGAAACAGTTGGGGAAACACCTCCCTATTCTACCCGTTTTATTATGCCACTAAGGAGAATTCCAAAAACGTAAGAGCTGTATTTCCCGAACTTCTAAACTATACCTTCATTGAGAAATACCGTGAAGGAATAATTCGGTCTCTTGCAGTTTCTATTGATAGTCAGTTTATTAGCCCAACTGTTTACAAGCGTAATGTAAATCAGTTGCTTCGAGAAGCTAAAATAGTGTTGAAAGAAGAAATCAGTTATTCACAAAGTCAACAATCAAAATCGAATCAAGGCATCTATAATTCTTCAAGAAATGCGTATAAATATCGTCAAAATGGATTATTAAAAAATTATGCAACCTTGCTACTGCCCTATTATAAATCTAAGCCGGTAAAGGAATTTTTTGATAAGCTGGAGCAAATTGAGAACATGAATCTTAAAAATGAGGTTTATGTGCGGATGCACAGAGCAGGAATACCGGTTGACACCTCCATTTGGTCAAAACTGGCAAACGATCCAATAAATAAAGCAATTTTGTATAAAACGCTAACCAAATGGAATTTAGTCCAATTATTTCCGAAAGAACAACAGTCGCAAAAGGATTTTGCATTATCGATTCTTTTAAGTACAAGTTTCAACTTTGAGGAAGATAGTCTTTTATATTTAGATAAAAGGCTAGTAAATGATGGGAAAGATAGCGGTTATGTCTATTTTTTCAAAACAAAAACCAAAGGTGACGAGGAATGGGAATTGAATTATATTGGTTATCAACCACTAGACACTAATTCCGTGAGCGTATCGCCTCAAATAAAGAAGTTAGGAGAAGACATGGACAAAACCAAGCCTGAGGCAGAAATCATTGATGAAGTAGTTAACATCCTCAATCTAAGACGGCGCCCCTATGCTGATGGTAGTGAAGATGATGGGGGTTTTTATTTTTATTAAGCCATTTAATTACCGATTGATTGAATTTAGAAAACTATTTAGATGCCATAGATGGATTTGAGTTATTAACATTAGAAAAAGTAGTACTTTTGATTCCGCAAATCAAATAGTCTTATTGATAAGGATGACCATTGTAACGTTAACAACCGACTGGGGAACAAAAGATTTTTATCTTGCGAATGTAAAAGGAGGCTTATTAAAGGCCATACCTCAAATACAGATAGTTGACATTTCGCATCAAATTCCATCATTCGATATTTATCAAGCTAGCTTTGTTTTAAAGAACTCGTATAAAAGTTTTCCTGCCAATACCATCCATATTATTGGTGTCAATTCTGAGAGCTCCATTGAAACGCCGCATATTGTCATTTTCCATGAAAATCAATATTTCATCGGTGCCGACAATGGTATTTTTTCCCTAATTTTTGATGAAAAACCCACCAAAATAGTAGAAATTGACATCATTCAAGAGAGTGATAAGTTTACTTTCTCGACCAAAGACGTGTTTGTAAAAGTAAGTCAACATATAGCCTCCGGCAAGCCTCTTGACGATTTAGGGTTTGTAAAAGATTCTATCCATAAACTGATGTCGTTTGAACCAATCATTGAATCCGACAATGAAACTACTTCAATTATTGGTAAGGTCATTTATATTGACCGTTATGAAAATGCCATAACTAACATTAGAAAAACCCTTTTTGATGAAGTTGGAAAAGGGCGAAGATTCACTATTTCGTTTAACTCCTTCAATAATAATATTAAGCAGATTTCGCAAAGCTACGGCGATGTTGCAATAAGTGAAATGTTAGCGGTATTTGGAACGAACGACCTATTGGAAATTGCCATAAATCAAGGAAACGCCGGAAGTCTTCTTGGCCTACGATTCGACAGTAAAGTGCGCATATCCTTTTTAAAAATGTAGCCACTTTTTTGTATTTTAGCATCCCTTTTAAAACGAGTAATAACTCAAACCGTCTGAAGTATTTTTCTTTAACTAAAACATTCAATGACAGCACTTTTTATAAAAGAAATCAATAGTTTTTTAACCTCAATTCCGGGTTATATTGCCATGGCGGTCTTTCTCTTGACCACTTCTTTATTTTTGTGGGTTTTTCCGAACGACTTCAACATTCTCGACTTTGGCTATGCTCAATTAGACAGTTTGTTTATTGTGGCTCCATATATTTTTCTTTTTTTGATACCATCTATTACCATGAAATCCTTTGCCGAAGAAAACAAAAACGGAACCATTGAATTAATCCTGACTAAGCCCATAACCGACCTAAAAATCATTTTTGCAAAGTATGCCGCATCATTGGTTTTATTCATCATTTCGCTTCTACCAACAGTCATTTATTATATATCGGTATATCAACTCGGACTTCCAGCCGGAAATATTGACGCAGGCGGTGTGATTGGCAGTTATGTTGGCCTGTTGCTTTTAGGTTCGGTTTTTATTGCTATTGGTTTATTTGCCTCATCCATCTCGAACAATCAAATCATAGCATTTTTAGTATCCATCGTAATCAGCGGATTTCTATTAATCGGGTTTGATTTTATCTATAATTTTTCAATTTTTGGAAGTTTCGATCTGATTATTAAATCCTTAGGTATCATGTCGCATTACACTTCGATAAGTCGAGGAGTCCTCGATTTGAGAGATTTATTGTATTTTTTAAGCGCGACTGCCATATTTATTTTACTGACAAAAATGTCCATTGAAAGCAGAAAGTGGTAGCTATGAAAACAAAACAGAGAAACAAAGTACAAAGCTTTTATAGTTTTAGCATTTTATTGATAAGTATAATTGCTTTAAATATAATTGTTCAATATAGTTTTTTCCGAATCGATCTCACTACTGATAAGCGTTATTCTCTTTCAGAAAGCACGAAAGAAAAGATAAAATCATTAGAAGATATTATTTTTATAAAAGTGTATTTAGAGGGTGATTTACCAGCTGATTTTAAGATGCTTCGAAATGCGACCAAAGAACTTTTGGATGAATTTCGGGCATATAACACTAATATTCAATACGAATTTATAAATCCTTCGGCAAATGAGGATAAAAACGAACGCTTTAAGGTTTATAGGCAATTAGCAAGTGAAGGCCTTGCATACTATAGCATTCCTGTAGAAAACAAAGATGGGTTTGCTCAAAAAACTATTTTCACCGGAGCTCAAATCACCTATAATGAAAACTCGATTCCAATAAATCTTTTAGTAAGTAGCCGATCCGTTCCCACAAATGCCGACATCAATAATTCCATTCACAAATTGGAGCTAACTCTTTTGACTGCAATACATTACCTCACAACAAAACAGCCCAAGACCATAGCATTTACCACCGGACACGGTGAACTTGACAACTTAGAAATTGCAGATTTTGCTTATGAACTTTCCCAATCTTACCATGTTAGTCAAGTAGAAATACATGGAAAAATAAACGCATTAAGCAAACGAATCGCCATTGACAGCTCAAAATCCGTAATTGAAAACAAATTTGATTTAATCATCATAGCGAAACCGGATAGCACTTTCGATGAGCGAGATAAATTTGTGATTGACCAATACATTATGCACGGTGGAAAAGTAATCTGGCTCCTTGATAACATTAATGTTTCGATGGATAGTTTGCGACAAAAAACCACCACAATTGGATTGCCTGTAGAACTGAATCTTGACGACATGTTGTTTAAATATGGTGTCCGATTGAAACAGCATTTGGTTCTCAATCGCAATGCCTTAGAAATTGGCACTGCCGAAGGAGCTTTAAGACGATGGGATTATTTTCCATTAGCTCTGCCGGCATCGAAACACCTGATAACCAATAACATAAATTCATTAAAAACCCAATTCGTTAATTCAATAGATACCATTGCCAATGGAATTGGCAAAAAAACAGTTATCTTAAAAACGGACAACAACTGCCGCCTTATGCCTTCACCTGCGATTGTCGATGTAGAAGATATCATCTACCGAAGACCCAATCCGGCTCTTTATACCAAGCCCGCACAAAACTTAGGAGTCATCATTGAGGGCTCTTTCAAATCGAATTTTGAGAACCGCATTGGCGATCCAAGAATAATAAACAATCCTGATTTTCATATTAAATTTCAAAGTCCTCCAACAAAAATGGCTTTCTTTGCTGACGGAGATCTCATTAGAAATCAGATTATGGAACAGAATAGTGGCCCATTTCCGCTACCATTAGGCTATGATCGTTTTACACGCAAGATGTTTGATAATAAGAAATTCTTATTAAACACAGTGAACTATATGCTTGACGATAACTCATTAATTGAACTCCGAAGCAAAGAATTTAAAATCAGACTCTTAGATAAGACTAAAGTAACTAAAAATCGGCTTTTTTGGCAAATTTTAAACACTGCCACACCTTTAATTTTTGTAATCTTAATGGGCTTATTATTATTGATATTCAGAAATAAGATATACGCACGAAAGAATACAGAGTAAAACAAAATCTATATTTCAATATGAAGAAAAAACATTTCATCGGATTAGTAGTAGTATTAAGCTTAACAATAGCCTCAATTTTTCTTTTGACTAACAACAAAAGAAGCAGTATCACTCACAAGTTCAATATTTTAGATACATCCATAGTAACTAAAATATTTTTAGCTGACAAAAATAACAACATGTTAGAATTAAGCCGAACCGACACGAGAGGATGGCGAATCAATAATGAGATGATGCCCATAAAGGAAAATGTGGATTTACTACTTGAAACATTGAACAACACTCAAATAAAATATCCGGTATCAAAATCAGCTCGGAATTCGACTATTGCAAGGCTGGCAACCAATCATGTAAAAGTTGAAGTTTATGGAAAAAAGCCACTTTTTACAATCCTTGGCAAAGGAGTTTTTACAAAAGAGAGGCAGTTATTAGTTTTCTATGTGGGGGGGCCTACGGCAGACAATCAAGGAACAATCATGAAACTTGAGAAAGATGACGATATATTCATTACATATCTGCCCGGTTTACGAGGATATTTAACCGAAAGATACTCGCCTCAAATTGCTGATTGGAAGAGTCATCAGGTTTTTTCGTACTTAATCGGCGACATAAAAAAAGTAAGGGTAGATTTTCCGCAGGACATTTTACAATCGTATGAAATAATCAATAATGGCAACAGGACTTTTTCCTTAACACAGTTACAAAACAACCGGAATTTAGACTATTTTGACACAATACGAGTGTTAGAATCGTTAGCTGCCTTTAACAGTGTAAATTATGAAGCCATGTTGGACGAAATGCCTAAACAGAAAACAGATAGTTTGCTTAGCTCCATTCCATTACGGGTAATTTCGATTGAAACTTTCAAAGGAGAACAAAGGCAACTCAAATTATATAGACGAGCAAATGTTGGTAATCTTCTTGATTTCAACGGGGAATTATTTCCTTATGACGTTGATAGACTGTATGGTTTTATCGACACTAACCATACACCTGTAGCACTTCAATATTTTGTAATTGACAATATTACCCGACCACTTTCGTACTTTGTTGAAACAAACCAAGTCCCCATACAAGAGTAAGAATTTGAAATGTTAATATGTTAATAATTATGTGAATATTAAAAGAATTACTTTTACCACGGAATTATAAGTCAAACTATTTTTATTGCACCAGTTTTTAAAGTTGAAACCATGAAATTTATAGTATCAAGCGAGGTTCTTACCTCAGCCCTTCAGAAAGTAAGTGGAGTTCTTAGCGCAAAGAGCTCATTGCCCATTTTAAATAATTATCTATTTGATATTAAGGGCAATCAATTAACCATCACCGCTTCCGACATAGAAACCACCATGGAAGTAAATCTAGAACTTTCCATGGCGGATGGCGAAGGCACCATTGCCATTCCTGCAAAAATAACTTTAGAAACGCTACGAACTTTGCCTAATACTCCAGTAGTGTTTAACATTGACGAAAAAACCAAAGCCATTGAAATGAGCACCGAAACCGGTTCATTTAGGAATGTTGGTTTTGATGCCGATGAATTTCCAAAAATAGCAAACATTGATGACAGCAAAACCATAACAATTCCCACGGCATTCTTACTCCGAGGATTAAACAAAACTCATTTTGCTACTGGAAATGATGAAATGAGACCGGTAATGATGGGAGTAAGCATTGAATTCACATCTAAAGGAATTATTTTTGTCGGAACAGATGCCCACAAACTCGTAAAATATGAATATTTAGGCACGCAAAGTAGCGAAGAAGATTCGATTATTCTGCCCAAAAAACCAATGAATCTATTGAGAAGCAATCTTTCCGGCATCTCCAACGAAGAAGTCACAGTTGAATACAATCAAAAGAATATTCGATTTAAATTCGAAAACTTCACCATGACAAGTAGATTAGTAAATGGGAAATATCCTAATTACGAAGTCGTTATACCTGTCAACAATCCGAATATCTTAGTTGTCGATAGAGCATCATTTTTAAACACACTTCGCAGGGTATCCATTTATGCAAATCAGTCCACTTTGCAAGTGAGACTTAGCATTAGTGGCAACTCCTTAAAAATGAGCGCCGAGGATGTCGATTTTAGTAATGCCGGTATAGAGCATTTAACTGTAAATTACACTGGTGAGGATATGGACATAGGCTTCAACTCAAAGTTTCTGGTCGAGATGCTACAAAATATGGATAGTGAACAAGTGCAAATAGAAATGTCAACACCCGGAAGAGCCGGAATCATCATTCCTCATGGTGTTGATGATGACGAAGAATCTATATTAATGTTAGTAATGCCAATCATGCTTGGTCAGTAATCAAACTATATAACAGAAAAACCCCGAAAAATAATCGGGGTTTTTTTTATGATTCTCTTTCAACAAAGAAACATTTACTAATTTCGCCGCATGACTTCAACCGACTTACTTTTTATAAAAATCACCTTTTCCGACATCCTCGACATTCTCTTGGTGGCTTACCTTCTATATGCTATCTATAAATTAGTCAAGGGGTCGGTGGCGATAAATATCTTAGCCGGACTGCTGCTTATCTACTTTTTGTGGAAAATGGTTGACTTGGCAAATATGAGAATGTTGTCCGAAATTCTGAACCAGTTTATCAGTGTTGGAGTATTGGCTTTGATTATAGTTTTTCAGCCTGAAATCCGAAAATTCCTCATACTTCTTGGTCAACAAGCCGCAGAAGGTGTAAAAAACAACAGAAGATTCCGGTTAGTTCGTTTCTTTGACCAAAAAAAAGATATAGAATTAAATATTGATGAAATTGTAAAAGCCTGTGAATCTATGGCCGTGCAAAGTATTGGCGCGCTTATCATCATCACCCGCGAAAACGAATTAATAGAAGAGAAAGCAAGCGGGCAAAACATTAACGCATCCATTTCCGCAGCCTTGGTAGAAACAATTTTTTATAAAAATAATCCCTTGCATGATGGGGCTATGATAATATCAAACAACAAAATTATCGCATCCCGATGTGTGTTGAACATTACAAAAAACAATAATTTTCCTGCGGAATACGGACTCCGTCATCGTGCCGCTGCAGGCATCAGCGAGCAAACAGATGCCTTTGCCATTGTGGTTAGTGAACAAACCGGTAAAATTTCTATAGCCGACAAGGGAGAAGTGCGATTTGACATCTCTCCTATCGAACTGAAGCGAACTTTACTCTCCGAATTTAGTTCTGTGAGGTAATCGCGGAACTATCCGCCTTCTCAAATTCTTTAATTAAATCTTCAGGAGATTTGCCCAACACTTGAATATAAAGTTTGGCATTTTCGCTAAGCTCATGGTCAGGAAACCGTTCTATCAAGGATTCAAAAGCTATTTTTGCTTTCTCGGTGCTATGAATTCGATCTTCCCAAATAAAACCCTGAAGATAAATAGCCTGGGGCACCAGATCAACCAATGGATAATTATGGATTAAAGAATCTAACGAATTAATTGCTAATTGATTCTCGCCAATATTCATCTGAATTTCACCTATTTTGAAGAGGTATTTTGGAGAAAGAGTATCCGAAGGGAAATTTGCAATAAAATCGGTGTATAAGTCAATCAAACGCTTGGCAACTTCAACATCCAATGGTGCATTGATAGCTTGGGCAATTTTTTGTTCCTCCGCTTCAATCATATCTAATTGCTTTTGTCGCGAATCGGTACAAGCCGAAAACACTAAAAAAGAAAACACCATCAAAGTAAAACCAAGTTTAAAATTTGTTCTCATAACTTTATAAATTAAAACATAAACAATCTAAATCCCTTTCTTCTTTTTCAAAGGAGGAAAAATCATTTTATAATCCACATCCACCTTGCCTTTTGTAATGTCCATCAACTTTCCGCGAATCAGTGTTTTTTTTAGTGGTGAAAGTCTATCTGTGAATAAAACACCCTCTAAATGGTCGTATTCATGTTGAATTATTCGAGCCAATAATCCGTCAAAAACTTTAATATGAAAATCCCAATTCTCATCAAAATACTGAATCTTCAAGGCCGGTTTTCGGAAAACGTCTTCATTAATACCCGGAATGGAAAGGCACCCTTCATTGAAAGACCACTCATCACCTTGTTCTTCAATAATATAAGGGTTAATAAACACAAGCTTAAGTGGAGAATCCGTCTTAATTTCATCTGCATAAGGAGTGGCATCGACTAAGAAGAGTCGAATAGATTTATTAATTTGTGGAGCAGCTAAGCCAACACCGTTGGAAACGTGCATCGACTCGAACATTGCTTCGATCAATTCATTTAGTCCGGGGTAATCTTTTGTGATTTCCTCCGCTTTCTTTCGTAAGGTCGGATGACCATAAGCCACAATTGGAAATGTCATAGTTTATTGTTTTGAGTTTAGCCAAGATTGCAATATAAGAGCTGCACTAATTTTATCAACAGTAGCTTTATTTTGCCGGTCTTTCTTTTTCATACCTGAATCAATCATAGCCTGAAATGCCATCTTAGAGGTGAATCTTTCATCCACTCTATCTACCGGAATATCAGGAAATTGACGAGACAGATGAATGACAAAAGGGTCAATAAATCTGGCAGAATCTGAATTTGTATTGTCCATTTTTTTGGGCAATCCAACAACAAAACGCACTACATTTTCCACAGCAACGTATTCTTTTAAAAAAGCCAACAAATCTTTTGAAAGTACAGTAGTCAATGGCGTTGCAATAATCTGATCAGGATCAGTTACTGCAATACCCGAGCGTTTTCCTCCATAATCTATTGCCAAAACTCTAGCCATAATTGAGGCGCAAAATTATAGAAAAACCCGAATGCAATTGCATTCGGGTTATTTAATAATTGTCAAAACCTATTTACTTAATCTGTACAAGCTTTTTGGAAACAACTTTATCATTAATCGTAATTCGCAAGTAATATAAACCTTCGCCAAAAGTTGATTTTTGAGCAGAGAATGATACATTATACTTTCCGGGGTTATATTTTGATGTGGGTATAAAAAAGACTCGTTGTCCCATGGTATTGAAAACTTCCAATACTACATCCGACTGATAATTAAGCTCATAGACAATATTAACATCGTCTTTAAAGGGATTTGGAAAGACATTTATAGCAAACTGTTCTTCGTAAGAGCCAATGCCGTCGGGAACCACATCAATGTATCCAAATTTAGTATATGAGTTAACGCCATCATTATTAGTTACGGTTAGGGTAACATCATAAATACCAATAGAATCGTATTGATGCGCCGGATTTTGTTGCGTACTGGTTGTACCATCTCCAAAATTCCAATACCAGCCGGTCGGATTTCCTACAGTTTGATCAAAGAACATAACTACTAATGGCGCCTGACCGTGAGTAGGGGTTGCAATGAAATTTGCCGCCAAGGTGTTAGGTGCTTGAAAACCATTAGTTGCCTGATTGGATCTCGTAGTATTATAATTTGTATTGGCTTTAGTTGGATTACATGGACCTCCAGGTCTAATTACTTCCACCTGATACCAAAGAGGAATTTGGGCTGAAATGGTATCATGCCACATAAAGATGTTTCCATTAACTGAATCCACGAGAGTCCAGACCTGAGTAGTATCGGCACGCCAAATTCGATATGAAGCTACTTGGAATCCTTGGTAACCATTCCACAACAAATTATAGCCACTAGGTACTGCCTGACTTACTGCAAGATGCATGGTTTTATGAGGTGTACTAATAGCGGACTCATTTCCACAACTATCAATCACAGAAATGGCATAACGATCGGCATGAGCAACCGGATTAGAAGTCATATCGAATACGACTCCAAGACTGTCAAAAGGCTTATTCTCAATCAAATTCCAAACACCGGTTACGGAAGACTCTCTATAAATATTGTATGATGAAATACCAACATTAGGAGTTTTTTCCCAAACAACTACGTTTTTCTGTGTGGCGGAATCAACACCGGCCATACAAATATCAGCTCCGGCATAAGGGAGAACAACATTCACGTTGATTGTGTCACTATTTCCTTGACAACCATACTGATTTGTTGCATTTACCCAATAATCTCCTGTTTGGGTAACCGTTATCTGATTGTTGAAAGAACCATTGCTCCATAAGCAGTTAAAGCCAAAACCGGGGGATAAAACCACTTGACCTCCCAGACAAAAAGTCGTATCGATTCCTAAATCTATCTGAGGATTTGCGTGAACTATAATAGTTTTAGAGGATGAATTTACTGAATTACAGATATTTGCAACATTACAATAGTAAGAACCCGCATCAGCTCCGCTAAGATTTGCTAAAGCTATTTGTGGACTATTTAATCCTATTTGAGCAATTCCTGATTTATACCATTGATAGCTTATGGGAGTGGTGCCGGCAGCACTAACAGATAATTGAACCGATTCACCCTCACAACGGCTGGAGTCGCCTGATTGCGAAGAAATCTGGACTATTTTGTTAATTAGTAAATTGATATTTGAAGTTTGAACACTACCGCAACTATTTGTGGCCACAGCATGATAAATTCCGGCATGTATCGTATCAACAGATGGTATCATGTAAATATTGTTTAAAGCTCCAACAATACTATTTTGGTTTTTATACCATTGATAACTAATTGGCATTGAACCATTGACATTCATATTAAACAGCATGGATTCGCCTTGACAAAGGGTATCCGAATTAGATTGCGAAAGAATGGAAGGTGCCGTTCTTACGGTCAATGTTTTTGGTGTGGACACGATAGAACCGCATGAATTGGAGACAGTGCAATAATAATTGCCTGCGTTAGAAGTCAGAATATTAGATAAAGTATAAGAATTTGCATTAGCTCCATAAACCTGTCCCGTATCGCTATACCACTGATAATTAAGGGGAGATGAACCACTAACAGAAACAGAAAACAACATAGATTCACCCTCACATTTGGTGGCGGAGTTGGATTGTGAAACAAATGCAGGGGCTTGCTTGATGGATAATACTTTATCAGTTGAAGTCACTGAACCACAACCGTTTGATATAACGCAATAATAAGTTCCTGCATCTGATGTGTCCACTGAATTCAGTATATAGAGATTATTGATGGCACCATTAATGGCAGATGCGTTTTTATACCATTGATATTGAAGAGGAGCAGTTCCGGAAGCATTCACCGAAAAGGAAAAGGCTGAACCAACACATTTTATGGCTCCGGCAGATTGACTCGAAATTGTTGGAGACTGATTTATTCCAACAACTATTGGAGTGCTTAATACCGAACCACAAAGATTGGTTGCTACACAGGTATAAGTACCTGCATCAGAGCTATCTACAGCACTTACCGAATAGGTTGAATTGACAGCTCCGGTAATATTCTGATTATCAATTTTCCATTGGTAACTGATGGTTGCCGTTCCTGTTGCAGTTGCTGTTAAAATCATTGCT
>JAFGWF010000171.1 GCA_016937295.1 Bacteroidales bacterium | reverse complement strand
TCTACTAAGCTGTCGCCATTTAAATCGAGGTTGTTTACCCCTTCGTCTTCATTTAGTTTTTTCTCGAAATCTTCTAAACCACTGGAATTTTGAAAAACGGATAAAACTGCCGCTAAGTCTAAATTTTGGGCTTGGGCTGTTGCCGGTAGGAAGGCGGCTGTATCTGCATTTGCTCCTGCGGCTTCAATTTGCTGCTGTGCTGCTATGTTTTGATGGAAAATTAATAAAAAAAACAGCCCTAACAATGGGAAATATTTTAACGCTTTCATGCTGCGTAAGGCGTTTTTGCTACGAAAGGTTTTGGCGTGGCCAAAATCGCTTTCAAAGGTAGAATTGGTTTTCATATTGTCAAAAATTTATTGATGATGCCGTCCCTTTTCAACTTCCGTGCCATTGTTTTGTTATTAAGAAAACAAAAAACATAACAACCAGTAATTCAATGTTATACAAAATTTTTCATCGTACAAAGTTGTTAATTGTATTTATTAGTAAACTATAAACAATCGACTTAGAACAACAAATTGCCTAAAACCAAAGTAGAAAGCGAAATCATGCCGATAAATTCACCCTTTTCTTCCACAGGAGCTATCCTAAGTCCGGCTTTTACTAAAAGCATTGCAGCATAACGCACGTCCATATCGGCAGGCACGCTAATTACCGGTTTGGTCATGATTTCGTAAACATTCACCTCATCGCTGTTTCGCTCTGAAATTATAACTCCTTTGATAAAATCCTTGATTACCACAATACCACAAACATCATTAGGGTGTCGTCTTTTCACAATTAAAGCATCCACATTCTTTTGCCGCATTTGCACAACCGCCTCTTTAGCGGTAGCCATACCGTCAATAAATTCCACCATCGGGGTCATTACGTTTCTTACACTTTGAAATTCTTTTTTCATAAGGATAATATTTAGTTAAATAATTGTATATCAATAATTAATGAGATTTAAAAATATTCATCACGAGCCTGTTCTTTAAACTTCTTCATTTGACTTTCGAGACCAATGGCGTGTTCGATGGGCAAAACGAAAGCAATGCCTGTACCCGGCTCATGGAATTTTCCGGCAGTTTTAATCACTTCAAGATATTTTTCTACCACATGTTCCTCAACGATAAATGTGATGATTTCGGTTTGAGCTTCTAAGGCAAGGCCGAAGAAGGTTTTTGCTTCGTGAATTCCTGTGCCTTTTGCCGGAATTATCGTTGCTCCTGTGGCACCTTCTTTTTTCATGGCATCGACCAAAATATCCGAGATGTGAGGCTTAACAAAAGCCATAATAAGTTTGAATTTCATAATTTATAATTTTGATTTTCTGTTATTTAACTTCCAATGATTAAACTGCGCATACGCCAACACCGAAATAATTGGGAATACGCTGGCGAACGCAATAAGTCCAAAACCATCTAATGCCGGATTTCGTCCCGGAACACTAGCTGAGAGGCCAAGCCCTAAGGCAGTTACTATCGGAACGGTTACGGTAGATGTTGTAACGCCACCACTATCATAGGCCAATGCGATGATTTGTTTTGGGGCAAATATGGTTTGAATCAACACAACAATATAGCCGGCAACAATGTAATAAACTAAAGATGTGCCTGTTACAATACGAAACGTGCCAACAGCCAAAGAAAGCGCAACCCCTAAGGCAACGGTTATCCGCAATCCCCAAGTGCTAATAGTGCCATGAGAAACCTCATTAGCTTTGATGGCTACTGCAATCAACGAAGGTTCGGCGATGGTAGTAGAAAACCCGATAAGTGCAGCAAAAATATATACCCAATAGTATAATCGCCAATCAACAGAGGTTGAAGTAGAAAGACCAATAAAAGCTGGATCGGTAAGTTGCTGTGCCATAATTTCGCCAATAGGGAAAAGTGCTTTTTCCAATCCGAGTAAAAAGAGCGATAGACCTAAAATAACATAAATGCCACCAAAAATAACTTTACGAAGATGCGGTATAGGTTGCTTTAAAACTATCCACTGAAAAAAAAGTATCAATGCAATAATTGGCAGGACATCTACCATAGTGCCTAACAAAATTTTTCCAAAGTGAAGAAATCCATCAATCATCGTAAATTGTTTAAAACCAGAACAATCCGTAAATCATCACAAATATCATTGGCAGCAGCGAAGCAAAAGCAATGAGGCCAAAGCCATCGAGTAGCGGATTACGACCTTTAATAATAGTTGCTAATCCCACACCAAGCGCCGTTATCAAAGGCACGGTGATAGTTGAGGTAGTAACCCCTCCCGAGTCATAAGCTAAACCTATGATGGGAGCCGGAGAAAAAACAGTCATTATCATAACTAAAACGTAGCCTCCAATGATTAAATAATAAACCGGCCAACCTTTAAGAATGCGCAAAACGCCAATTACAACGGCTATTCCGACCGAAACGGCAACAGAAATACGCAGTCCGAGAGCATAGTTGCGCATAGTGAGAGGAGAAGAATCTATCAGATTTTCTTGGGCGGCAATTTGGGCGGCTTTGTCGGCAATAGCGATAAGTGCAGGCTCGGCAATTGTGGTGGAAAAACCAAGAGCAAAACTAAAAACAAACAACCAAAAAACACTTCCTTTGCGAGCCAGTGCATCGGCCATAGCCTCACCAATTGGGAAAAGTCCCATTTCGAGGCCTTCCACAAAAAGCATAAGCCCAAGAATCACGAAAATGCTCCCAAAAATCACATCAGCTATATCAGGCAATGGCTGTTTCAAAACAAAGGCTTGAAAAAATGCGATTACTATAATAATTGGAAGTAAATCAATTACAGCCAATTTGATTTTCCGAATTATGCTTAAAAGCAATTTCCCAAACTTCATATTAAAGGAATGATGTACAGAAAAGTCTGTCCGGCAAATTTAGAACAAAAAGCAAAAGGCGGAAAGAAGTTTTTACCATCGAAACGAAGAAACTACCCAAAAAGAATCAAGTTAATAGCAAGTACCATTTCAGTATTTTTCGGATTATTCTATAATTTTAACTCAATCTTAAAAGATGTGCCGTTGGATTCATCTGTTGTGAACCATACCTTACCGCCTAAAAATTTCTCACCAAAAAGTTTAATACTGTATGTGCCAAGACCTCTGCCGGAGCCTTTGGTGCTATATGACCTCTTAAACAATTGAAGCTGTACATCTATTGGTATAAACGTATCATTTTCAACCGACAAAATTGCCTTATCATTCTGCTTTTCTGCTATAAGCTTAATTGTCCCATCTGTTTTGGTTGCTTCAAGAGCGTTTTTTATCATATTCCCTAAAACTCTTTTAATGAGAACCTTATCTGTATTAATTTCAAAATTTTCGTTAAGTTGTATCTCAATTTTCTTATTTTCTATTACAGGATGCTTGGAGTAAAGTAGAGCTAATTCCTTGAATATGTCTGCCACAAAAACAGTTGAAAACTCGGTAGTCAGTGCACCACGTTCTGCCTCAGACAGTTGTCGCTGTGATTTTATTTCGTCGATAAGTGTGGAAGAAGCCGACTTCATATCCTCAAGCAGTTCTTTTTGCATGTCAACATCCTCTTCAAGAAGCAAAAACTCAGCAATGCCCAAAACGCCACCTGCCGTGTTCAATACATCGTGAAAGAAAATCCGTTCCAAAGCGATTCTTCGTTTTTCATCACTGATGTCGGAAAGGGCAAAAATCGTAAACATTTTATCCTCAATCCAGTAAGGATTTGCAACAACAACGAAGTCTAAAGCATCCGAATTCATGGTCATTATACGACATTCCTTGATAGATTTTTTGTTGCTATGCGACTCCAAGATTGCATTTACGGCTCCACATTTACTACAAAACTGAGTAGTTCCACAACCACCTAAGCCATTGGAATGAATGCAATTAACAGCTTCACCCGGTCTTTTTCCAATCACCTCCATCGGGTCTGCCAGATTCAATAATCGGATAAAGTTGATATTAGCAAACACAATTTGCCTTTCTTTGTTAAGGATAAGCAATAAATTCGGGATGGAATTAGCTATGGTCTGAATATTTGAGTCATTCTCAAAAATATTCTTTTGATATAACAAAACTTCCTTTGAAACCCTTTCCGCAGGGGCATATTCTGTATAAACATTCGCAATCATACGCCGTAATTTAAGGACGCAAAAATATAGTACATAGAGATTAAAAGCAAACTAAAAACCATAAGCTTGAAATTAGTTGCCTCCACAAATTTCCGCTAATTCCCCTATTAATCAAACCTCCAACCTTACGCTTACGCCGAAGCTTCAGCATAGGAGCACGGGCACCTCCTTCATTTCGACTACGCTCAATGCTGGTTCAAAGGAAGACGGGGATTCTCCATTCAATACAAGCTTTGGACTAACAAGCAGGAATCTCCATCACCGCATTATCAAATTGTCGCATTTATCATCCTTTCCGCGAAGCACTTCATTAAATAGCTATCTCTCCATTAATTCAGCACAAAGCCCAATTATCGCATTACCGCATTAAAAAATTACCGCATTATTTCATTATCTCAAAACGCTTCACCTCACTTCGTTTGTCGTTTGAAAGCCGAAGATAGTAAACGCCTGAGCTTAGGTTAACTAAAGAAATGGAAGTTCTTGAATTTTGTAAGATTTGGTTGTGAACCACCTGACCTTGAGCGTTATAGATTGCAGCTTCACAGCCGGACCAATTTGCTCCGATTTGTACCATCAACCTATCCTTCGCCGGATTGGGGAAAAC
>JAFGWF010000170.1 GCA_016937295.1 Bacteroidales bacterium | reverse complement strand
CAGTTCGGTTGCGACAGCGTGATTACCATTCAACTCACTGTGATTGTGATAGATAACACTGTGAGTTATTCAAGTCCGGTGCTAAGTGCCAATCATATTGGAGGAAGTTACCAATGGATTAATTGCAGCAGTATGATGCCAATTACGGGAGCAACTTCGGCAAGCTTTACGGCTACAGCTAATGGTTATTATGCGGTGATAATCACCGACAATATTTGCGTTGACACATCAGCCTGCTTTCCTGTCTCCGATTTATCTTTAAGAGAAATGCCGGAAAATTTTGTATCCCTATTTCCAAACCCTTCAAAGAATGAATTCACCATCTTATTCTCTGAAATTCAATCGGATATTCTGTTAGACATTTTCTCCTCTGATGGAAAAATCGTTTATTCAAAGCAAATTTCCAATACATCTAAATACCGGATTAATCATAATTTTGCTCCCGGATTATACCGAATAGTTATCAGAAACAGCTCTAACAAGATGGTTCAGAAAAACCTGATTATACAATAGGTTGAACTGATAAATTGGTTAAGTCTATGGATTATTGTATTTCAATTGGAATACATTTTTTGGATTACTCTTATGATAAATTTTTTATAATACTTCGCATAATGATTGCTTGTTAAAAACTCTTTCTCGTGAAAGGTGCTTTGAAATAATTCAAGAAACCACAAAACTACAACAATGGATAAAGGAGAAGCTATAGAGAAAGAAACCGAATATAAACACTTATTAAGCAAACACTTACAATTTGAAAGTATGTTTCTTTACGGTTCCTTTGCCAAAGGCACAAATCATAAAGACAGTGATATTGATGTTGCGATAATTGTAAATAGAATTAATGAGGATTTCTTCACCGTCATTCAAATGCTATGGAAACTGCGCCGACAAATTGACCATAGAATTGAACCTATTTTGATTGAAAAAGAATTTGACGAAGCCAATTTCTATTCTGAGATTATTAAACATGGAATTGAAATAACATAAACTTAGTTCGATGTAAAATACTTTAAGATAAAAATCGTATATAACTGATATACAGACTCCTTTTAATCTCAAGACAACAAAATAAAATGCCGGCTAAGACAACTTAACCGGCATCTCATTTTAATAATCAAACTAATTACCTAACAAGGAGTAATTTTGAAGATTTTGATAAGGTTCCATTGGCAAAAATAGTTCTGATAAAATATAATCCACTTTCAAAAGAAGATAAGTCGATTTCTAAATTATTGCTATTTATTTGAAGATCAACGACCTGATTTCCATTTGCATCAAACACTTGAATTTGATTCATTTCAACGGAAGAAGACAAATAAACAATATTGTTTGCCGGATTTGGGAAAATATTCAAAGAAATATTGCTTTCTATTTCGGCAATGCCAATCAGGATACAATCAGATTTAGGTGTACCAAAAATGGAATCACCATTGAAGGTTGTAATAAAATTTTTTGATAGAGTCCAATTTGCACCATTATTATTCGCCAAATTTTTATCGCAGAATTCTAATGAAGGCCCATCGCCATCAGCTTCAACAGCCCAGGGACTTTGATCGGAGAACTCAACCTTAGCAACCGAAATTGCATTGGTATTGACAATTTCAATGGCTTCACCGGAATTTTTCAAACCACCCGAAGTCCACTGATGAGTGCCGGTAATTCCAAATACGGAATTTACCAAAGCTGAATCTTTAGCAATCACCAAATAAGACCCGGGAGTCATAATGGTATTTTGCGGGAAGGTATATTCAATACCATCCGAAACTTGATAACCGCTGATATCGGCATTAGCTGTTCCTTTATTGAAAATTTCAAAATATTCCAAAGAATCCGACTCACTTAAATCGTTATACATAATTTCAGTGAAAATCAAATCAGCTTGTGAATTGTTGAAAATAAAATTAAACGTTTGTGGAATCACCATAATATTACCGGCTGTATCGCTTATATTACTGATAGTCAAACTATAACTCATACCATTTGTCATTGGCGTACTTAACGAAAGCGTTGCTGTTTTTCCGTTACTACTTAAGGAAATTGTTGAAACAGAAGAAATTCCTGTATAGTTTGCCATAATTGTTGCCGAATTGTCAACCATCTCATTATAAATCACATCAATAGTCGATGCGTTAATCGGAGTTGCGCTAACAACTACCGGAGGTATGGTATCGCTTGTTGGAGGAGGTACAAAACCACATCCTGCGCCCGGGTTAGCAAAAATACTGTCGCCTGCGGCATTCACACCTGCAAAAGTGGTGGAAGCACTCCAGTTAGCTGCTAAACTGTTGTCGGAATTGACATTGCATAAAGTCAAACTTGGACCATATCCATCCGGTGAACTTGGCCAAGAGCCTCCATCGTCAAAGTTTACGTAATCAATGGTATCGCCCGAGGAAGTTACCAAAAGCAAATCTTCACCACCATTCGACAAACCACCGCTTGTCCATTTATAAGAGGCGATATTGAAAAAATTATTCACTTTAACACTGTCATAAGCTAATACAAAATATTGTCCAACTCCAATAACTACCTGCGGAAAAGTGTAGGTTACACCTTCAACAAAATAGAATCCGGCCATATTTACCGCAACCGTATCGTTATTATAAATCTCAATGAATTCGGTCGTATCGGTTCCGCCTTCCGGTCCATTGTAGTTGATTTCTGTGATAACTAAATTGGGAATTCCGTTAAACGGTGGTACGGTTGCTTGATAAAGAATTGCAAAAGTCTGTGCCGAATCCATGACATTTTGGGCAGTATCTTTCACATTATTAATGGTAAGGTTATAGGTTTGTCCGTTAGTTAAAGCTGTGGAAAGATTCACGTGAACATCGGTTTGGTTGGCTTGAAGACTAACCGATGAAATAGCTGTCAGTCCGGTATAGTT
>JAFGWF010000169.1 GCA_016937295.1 Bacteroidales bacterium | reverse complement strand
ATCGGAAAGTAATCACCACAAAACATCATATTAGAAAAACTTACTGAATCCCTTATTTTACAAGGCTTAAATAGCAATAATGTATTAATATAGGGCTTTGAACTTTGTGATAATATATGAATGTTTTGCGCATAATTTGTACCTTTGTTGTACCTCATGTAAAAAATAAAAATTTTACACACATCAATAGTAAAGAGTTTTTACATGATATTACATGGTTAGACAATATTTGATAAATCTAGGGTGAAATTATGAGTTCAAATATCGAAATACAGCGTATATGTGAGCATTGCGGGAACGAGTTTACAGCTAAAACAACGAAAACACGCTATTGCTCTTTAAAATGTAATAGTGCTGCTTACAAACAAAAAAGAAGGCATGCTAAAATTGAGCTTTCCCACAGCGAAACACTTCAAAGAAAAGTAAAGGCAGTAACAAACATTAAAGACAAGGACGTTTTAAATATTTCCGAAACAGCCATTTATTTAGGAGTTAGCAGACCAACAATTTACAACTGGCTGATTAATGGAGTGATTAATGGCAAAAGAATGAGCAGCCGTAAGGTTCTAATTTTAAAATCCGATCTAATTGGATTGTTTGAACAGAACCAGGCTTATGAGAAACCATCTCCTACAGAACGAAAGCCAATAACTGATTTTTATACCATCAAAGAGGTTCAAGATAAATTCAAAATTGGCGAATCATGGGTATATAATATTATAAATGATAACAAGATACCCAAAACCCGTATTGGAGGCAAAACACATCTTTCAAAAAAGCATATTGACAACTACTTTAAAAAGAAACGAGACGATGTTTCTAATATAACCGAATGGTACACAGTAAAAGAGATTCAGGAGAAATACAATTTAACCCGTGACCAGGTTTACTGGCGCACCCACGATAATAATATCCCTAAACAACGAATAGGTAGAAATGTAAAAATATCAAAGCAGCACTTTGATGAATTGTTTATTTTAAGAAGATGAAAATCATTCTATTAACATCAACAGAAGGCTTTGAGTATTATTTTATGCACGTTTACTTAAAAAAATAAAAAGATTATGGCCAGCAAAGTGACATTAAGGCAAAAGCCAATCTCAAGAAGAAGGAAAAGTCTTTATCTTGATATTTATCCTCCCATTCTGAATCCTGAAACCGGAAAACTCTCACGCAGATCTTTTTTGGGAAAGTACATATATGAAAAGCCCACATCACAGAAAGAAAAAGAACACAACAGGGAAACACTAATTTTTGCTGAAAATGCAAGGCTGGCTAAGCAATATACTCTTGACAGATATGATTTATATAACGAATACGAAAAGGAACAGTTAAGGGTCAAAGAACTTGGACAGGAAAGCTTTATAGAGTACTTCAGGAAATTAGTGGATAAACGAACCGGCTCAAACCATGACAACTGGGCTTCTGCTCTCCACTTCTTGGAGCAATTCGCAGAGAGGGATATTAAATTTGCTGATTTAAACGTACAATTTCTGGAGGATTTCAAAGACTATCTGTTAAATGCCAAAAGTAGAAGAAGCAAGAAAACAAACCTTGCTCAAAATACGGCCGCTTCATACTTCAATAAGATAAAGGCATCGCTCAAACATGCATATAAAAATGGTATTCTGCAAACAGATCTAAACGCCAGAGTTTCATCAATCAAAGAAGTTGAAACAAGACGTGAACACCTGACCCTTGAAGAACTAAATAAACTTGTAAAAACGCCTTTTAGCAATGACAAGCTGAAAAGAGCAGCATTATTTTCGGCACTAACAGGACTTAGATTCTCAGACATTAAGAAGATGACCTGGAAAGAATTGGAATTTATTCCGGGACAAGGGTATTTTTTGAACTTCAGTCAAAAGAAAACTAAAAACATTGAAACATTACCCATCTCCGACCAGACTGTTAGCCTTTTGGGAGAACCCGGGAACCCAGAAGACAACATTTTCGAAGAACTAGAATATTCAGATTATCAAAATAGGTTATTTTACAGATGGATTAAGGAGGCAGGAATAAGTAAAAAAATCACATTTCACTGCTTCAGGCATACTTATGCGACTCTTCAACTTTTCAACCACACTGATATTTACACGGTTTCAAAGATGCTGGGTCATAAAAATCTAAAAACAACACTGATTTATGCCAAAATAGTGGATGAAGCCAAAAGAGAAGCAGCCAATAAAATTCAACTGGATATATAAACATTAACTATACTAATGAAGATGGACAAAATAGAAGACCTTAAAAACACTATATCATCCCTAAACAACATATACCAAAAGTGGTTAAAAATATTTCCTTTTGATTTGGAAATATTTGCACATTTAAAGCCACAACTTGAGCTTGAATTACCTATAGTTAAAAACAAAGAAGTCGTTTGGTACCTGAAAAGGAATGAAGTAATTGTTGACTTATATTCCAATAAAACATTTCACCAGTTTCTGACCCAGAAAACCGCCCTTATACTTGAAAGCATAAATACCCTTAAACTGGTTGATGAGGGCAAGATTGACAAGTTAGATAAACATGAGTTTGACATAACTATCAGTGAACGACGTTTTAAGCTTCAATCGCAAATCATGAAATCCATTAGTGAATCACCTGATTACTTGTCTTTCATACAGGAGTGGTTTAAAGATGAAATGAAGTTTATCGAAAAAATCAAATCCATATCCCCGACTATAAAATATAAAACAGACCATACTAAATTATCGGTTAGAGACTGGGCTGTAATATTTTATTTTGCGGATTGCGCAAATTACTTTGAGAAGTTTGAGAGCAGACCTAAGGCTATGAATCACTTTGTAAAAGAGAATAATATTAACGCAAGTGAGAAGTCTTTCTCCAATAAATATTACGAGATAAAAAAAGCAATCAACGAAACAAACAACCACCCCTATAAACAGATTGAAAAAATCTTACCTTATTTGAAGAGATATGAAAGGGCGATTCAACTAGCTGAAAATGAAATTGAATACTTAAAGCACGAAGCTCGTTAAGCGAAGAAATTATCATTAACCACAGATTACCACCGGTGGTACCACCGGTGGTGAACTTAGTTCTTGCAGACATAATTTAAAACTTATTATTATGCAAGAGCAAGTTTTATTCTCTTTACCATTAGAGCAGCTAGAACCCATCTTTAAGTCATGGGTAAGAGAGGTTATTTCTGAAAAACCTCAAATCCCTGAAGAAAAGGAAGACGAAATATTATCAATTGAAGAAGCTGCGAAATTATTACATCTCTCAAAACCTACATTATATTCTAAGGTCAGCCGGAATGAACTTCCCTGCATGAAAAAAGGCAAGCGACTATATTTCTCCAAACAAGAGCTGACCGAGTATTTAAAGAAAGGCAAACGCAAGACTAAAAAAGAGATAGACGAAGAAGTTCAGGCTTTTTTCAACAAGAAAGGAGGATTGAAGGATGGAATGCTCTAATTTAATCACCCTGAACTCAATAATAGAAGATTCTGACAACCATTCTAAAAGTATTGAGGAAGCCGAAGCATTGAAAGGCTTGTTCATTATCAAACCGGCCAACAAGTGGATAGAAGAAGCCAAAAACCGGCCAATACCCAAAATGCTTTTCTCTGAGTTCTGGCATGAAACAGAACTATGTATATTATTTGCAGACACGAATCTGGGAAAAAGTATCCTGGCAGTCCAGATTGCCGATAGCATTTCAAAAGGATATCCCATAAGAGGATTCAAACTTGAAGCCAGCAAGCAGAAAGTACTGTATTTTGACTTTGAGTTATCGGATAAACAGTTTGAAGTGCGCTATTCAGAGAATTATGAAAATCATTATCGATTCAGCGACAATTTTCAAAGAGTAGAAATTGACTCAGATGCCGATTTACCTTCTGGAATTTCATTCGAATACTTTCTGAACCAATCTTTGGAAAAGGCAATTATTGAAACAGAAGCACGCGTTCTTATTATCGATAACCTGACATACCTGGGAAACGATAATGAAAAAGCAAAAGATGCTCTACCCTTAATGAAGCATCTAAAAGCCTTGAAAAGAAAACACAATTTATCCATTCTGGTACTGGCGCATACACCCAAAAGAGATTCTTACAAACCAATCAGTCGCAATGATATACAGGGAAGTAAAATGCTTATCAATTTTGCAGATAGTTGCTTTGCAATTGGCGAAAGTCAGAAAGATAAAAGCCTGCGATACATTAAACAGATAAAGCAACGAAACTCTGAACAAGTATATGATTCCGAAAATATTATTATATGCGAAATAGTCAAACTTTCCAACTTCCTTGAGTTTGAATTTATCGATTTTGGATCAGAGAACAACCATCTAAAACAAATTGATAACACCGAGATAGAAGAACTGGAGAACAATATCCTTCAGTTAAAACAAGAAAATCCGACTATGAGTGACAGGAAAATTGCACAGCAACTTGGCACAAATCCAATGAAGGTTGGTCGGATATTAAAAAAATCAAAAGTGTAACAGATGTAACAGACATAACAGTGTT
>JAFGWF010000168.1 GCA_016937295.1 Bacteroidales bacterium | reverse complement strand
GCTGAAACCATTGCGTTTACCCAACGGGAACTCCTTAGCGAAATCGGTGGTTTTTATTCTTCACTAAATGCTGATAGTGAGAAGATTGAGGGAAAATTTTATGTTTGGAGTTATGAGGAAATTTCAAATGTCTTGACCGAATCTGAATTTTTAGTCTTGTCGGATTATTGGAATATTTCTGAGGAAGGAAACTGGGAAGAAGGTAAGAATATTCTTCATCTCACTGAGGGTGTTGATGCGCTAGCGCAGCGATATAATTTTTCGGCAGAAGTGTTAGATAAAATGGTTTCTAAGGCCAAACAAAAACTATTATCGCATCGCTCAAATCGAATACGCCCGGAGACCGACACCAAGATTCTGACTTCATGGAATGCGTTAATGGCCAAAGGATTGATAGATGCTTATGCGGCTTTTGGTAATCAGGAATACTTGGATTTAGCCTTGGCGACTTTAGATTTTCTCCTCGAAAAGATGCTTCACGACGATGGGAAACTGTATCGAAATTTTGCCGCCGGAAAAGCAGCAATCAATGGATTCCTCGACGATTATGCCTTTCTGTCTGAAGCCCTGCTTTCGGCTTATCAGGCTACCTTTCAAAAGTCGTATCTCGATAAAGCTATTGGCCTGATTGACTATTGTTTGCAGCATTTCAAGAGCAGTTCAGGGTCACTTTTTTATTATACTTCTTCCGCTTCACAAGCTTTGGTGGTTCGCAAAATGGAAATATCCGACAATGTGATTCCGGCCTCCAACTCGTTGATGGCAAACGTTTTATATCAAGCCGGACGACTTTCGAGCCGTGAAGATTGGGTGGAATTGGCCAAAGAGATGGTCTCGTTAGTAGCCAAGCAAGTCGAAACAGGGGGGACCTATTATGCTAATTGGGCATCACTGATAATTCAATTGCAATCTGCACAACGTGAGGTGGTTATAACTGGAAATGGTTGGGAAGAAGCATTGAAGACCTTGCTCAAACTACCACTCACAGGAACTGTTTTTGCCGGCGGTATGGACGAAAATCTGCCGATGATTCAGGGTAGGGTAGAGGCTTCTCAGCTTCAAATCTTTATTTGTGAAAACCATGTGTGCAATATGCCGGTGCATTCGGAGGAGGAGGCTGTGAAGCTGTTGAGGAGCTATAATTAGAGTTAATTTGAAGTCGTTAGAATGGAGGTGAATAATTTTCCTATTTTTGCTCACAATTAACTTCAATTCACAGACATGAAAACCATAGTTCTCACTTTATTAGCATTCTTTGCTTTAAATTTTCCGAATCTAATCGCTCAAGAATCCAATCCTGTTTTTTCAAAAAAGTCTGTTAAGGTGGGCTTTGGATATGGGATGAATGAAGGGAAATATGAAGATGGGGTCGGATTATTGTATTCTATAGGTTGGAACAAATCATTGGGAGCGAAACAGCGTTTTCGATTGAATCCCAATCTCTTACTTGGAGGCTTCAGTGCCGATTTTATTACTGATATTCGAGATCAATATTACAGGATGTCGTCTTATGGCCTGAATTTACACTTTGATTTGATACGTGTTCGGCCATTTTCAATTGTAATTTCTACGGGTGCTTTTGTGAATTATACACGTGGCTTGCTCGGCACAGGAGGCGATGATGAAGGAACTCATTTCAAAAGCTCTTCCTACTTTTATCGTTTATGTGCCGGAGGTTATGCTTCGGCAGCCCTCCGTTTCGATTCGCCAAAGCATCGCATTGCATGGGAGTTCAGACCTTTATCTGTACAGCACGGTTATCCATATTTTATAATGGGATTTGTACAACTCTCTGCCGATATAAAACTTAACAATCGAAATAATTAAAAAAGGCCGCCTCATTTAACTGAGACGACCTTTTCGTAAATGGCTAACTGTGTTTACCACTTACATTAGTTGCTTGATTTCATCAAACTTCCTCTGCTCCTGACGATGTTGGCCTTGGCCTTCAGTCATCTACCCTTGCAACCGTAGTCATTCCGGGGGGAACTTTGTTAGTAGGTCTTTTTCTGCCTTTACTTGACAGCTTCGTTGATGACGTATCACAACTTCTTCCTTAGCGCTTGGTTATTACGGGTTTCTCACAAATATGTGATTATCCCAATTGGTGGTCTCCTTGTTAAAAAACGTCGAGCCCGACTTATTCTGCAGCCTGTTGAACAAACTTACAAACGCCATGCAGTCATTATGGATATTACTATCTAAACTGCTCTTAAACCAATGCTATCAATGAACTCCAACAAATAACGCGGCTAAAGTAATGTCAGAATGAAATTTTGTCAAGCGATTTGGAGGCCTAAGTATTAACCTATTTTTAACAAAGGTTTTCAACAATTGTTAATATATTCGTAACAAATAGTAAATCAATAGATTACCTTATGCGGCCAATTTTTTTAATATTTCCAATTTTGCGAAGCTCCGTTATCAACTTATCCACTTGCTGTGTGTCGGTAACATAAAGCATCGCTTCTCCCACAAATAAGCCATCGCTCGATTCGATGTTAAAAGACCTGATATTGATATTGAGGTTGGATGAAATAGTTTTAGAAATATTGGCAACAATCCCCACATCATCAATTCCTTCCATCCGAATACCGGTCAAGAATTCCACCTTCCCTTTATCGCGCCATTTAGTTTTTACGATATTATTGCCATAAGTTGACATCAGTCGCGTGGCAATAGGGCAACTTGTGCGATGAATTAAGATGGATTTATTATCTTTAATAAAACCGATAACGTCATCTCCGGGAATAGGATTGCAACATGGCGCAATGTCGTAAGAAACGGTATCTAAATCTTTTGATAATAGAAAACTCTCCGGATTTTCGTGCATCTTTGATCGAATTGTTTCGGCTAAGGTATTGTTTTTATTCGACTTACGTTTGAAAAGGTTCAGTCTGGTCATCCAATTAGAGCCAGTACTTTCAATGCTGTTAAAATACAAGTCAATATCTTCTATGCCGATTTTTTTCTGCGATAAATCATAGTAGAAATCAAGTTTGTGCTCATAATCCAAATAATGCATTAATCCTAAAATGTTTTCAGGCGACATTTCCTTTTTTATTTTAAAAAAAGATGTTGCTAAAACTTTTTTACCTTCGTCGATATGCTTTCGTTTCTCTTCTTTAATTGCGGATTTAATCTGTGATTTTGCTCGTGCCGTTATCGCCCAATCAATCCACTCATCGGAGGGCTGTTGCTTCGATGAGGTTAAAACTTCGACCTGATCACCGCTTTTCAATACATAGTTTAGCGATGCTAACTGATTGTTAACTTTTGCTCCAATAGCTTGATTACCAACTTGACTATGTACTGAATATGCAAAATCAAGCACGGTTGCGCCACGTGGCAAAGATTTCATTTCCCCTTTTGGCGTAAAAGTGATTAATTCATGTGAGAAAAGGTTCAACTTAAACTCGTCTAAGAAATCTAAAGTATTGGAATTAGGGTGTTGAATGAGCTCCCTGATTTTAGTGAGCCATTCATCAAGGCCTGTATCCGACTGCCCCTTTTCTTTATACTTAAAATGCGCCGCATATCCCTTTTCAGCAATCTCATCCATTCGAGTAGTGCGTATTTGAACTTCGACCCAACGCCCATCACGACTCATAACCGTAGTGTGAAGCGATTCATAACCGTTAGCTTTAGGTATTGAAATCCAGTCTCTTAAACGATCCTGTTTGGGAAGATATGCCTCGGTAACAATGGAATAAGCCAGCCAACAGTCGGATTTCTCTTCTTCAGGTTTGCTGTCAATTACAATTCTGATTGCAAATAAATCATAAATGTCTTTAAAATCAACACCTTTGCTTTGGATTTTTTCCCAAATAGACGACCGAGATTTTACACGGCTTACGATAGAATAATTGTCGAATGTGTCGTTGAGCTTTTTCCTTAAAGGTGTAATAAATTTTGTAATGAACTTTTTGCGTTCCTCTTCCGTTTCTTCTATCTGACTGCCAATCATTTCATAAGCATCCGGATGCTTATATTTCAAAATGAGATCCTCCAATTCGGATTTTATACTGTTTAATCCTAAGCGATGAGCTAATGGCGCGTAAATATATTCCGTTTCCGAACTAATTTTCATCTGCTTTTCAATCGACATGCTGTCCAAAGTTCGCATATTATGAAGCCTATCGGCCAGTTTAATTAGAATAACACGAACGTCATCGGATAGAGTTAAGAGTATTTTTCGGATGGATTCGGCTTGTGCTGAACTTGTGGTTGGTTCATAAATGCCTTTAATCTTGGTTAAGCCATTGATTATCTGAGCTATTTTTGTTCCAAACATGTGCTCAATATCATCCAAAGTGTAGTCAGTATCTTCCACCACATCATGAAGAAGAGCTGAAATAATTGAGGTGGTTCGTAATCCAATATCTCGCGCGCAAATTAGGGCAACTTCCAATGGGTGAAATATATAGGGCTCTCCGCTTTTTCTGCGCATATCCTTATGAGCCTCCATGGCCAAGTTGAACGCTTTGCGAATAAGTTTCTTTTTTTGAATATCTTCAACTTCGCAATGTCTTAGTATTTGCCGGTATTTATTGACAATTAATCTGCTTTCCTCTTCTTGCTCAACGTTCCACATCTTGACTTCAAGTTTACGGCGCAAAAGTAGCGTTTTTAAGCTCCGTTTTTATCCTGATTACGTAATTTTAAATGTGGTTTTTGGTTGATTGTTTCTTGTATTCTTTTATAACAATTGAAGTAAAATATGTTATTTTTAACATGTATTGCTTTTTTATGTTTTATATTATAAAAATGTGAAAATCTTGATTATGAGTAAGTTGAGTCGTTGCTTGTTTAACATTTTACTTTTGAAAAGTTTTAAAATTAAATTATTTTGAAATTACTATAATTATATATACATTTTCTTCTATATTTGACACTTATTATTTTAAGGCGAACAAACCATTCCCATTTTTATTGAAACATAAACCAAACCAAATACTTATGAGACATTTTTTACTTTTTTTAGTGCTTGTAATCGGTTTTACAACAGCAAGTTACGGGCAGACTTATGTATTTCAGGAAGATTTTGAGGGCACTACGCTCAATATGACTTCCGTGTCGTTACAGAACAATAATGCGTGGGCAGTGACCAATACATTGGCAGCCTCAGGTCAGTTTTGTGACTC
>JAFGWF010000167.1 GCA_016937295.1 Bacteroidales bacterium | reverse complement strand
GTAAAGGATTGTAAAGGATTGTGAGAGATTGGAATTTGTTGTTTGTTGTTCTCTGACTTCTGATTTATGACCTCTCAATTTCTCTTCTCTTTTCACTCTTCTCTGTTCACGGTTCGACACACTTCGACAAGCTCAGTGGGGTCAGCTCACTGCACCGCTTTTCATTATTCACTTCAAAGCTCCGACTCCATTTTTTTTCGATTCAATCCAACGCTTATTTTATCTGAAGATTTCCTCAAAAAACCTGTAATTTCGCCCAATGAATTCCGAGAGATATAACGAAATACATAACGAATCCAATCTTTTGATAGATAAGGATATTTTATTGGAAATAAGAAACTTAACTATTGAATTTAAAACTGATGGTGGTATTCAATTGGGAGTCAAGAATTTGAATATCACTTTAAATAAGCAAGAAATTTTAGGAATCGTTGGCGAATCGGGTTCCGGGAAATCAGTTTCGTCATTAGCCATCATGGGATTACTTCCCATTCCTCCAGGGATTATCCGTTCAGGAAATATCTTTTTCAGGAAACGAAACGGTGAAATTGTTGACCTGCTCAAACTTTCCGAGGAACAAATGCGAAAGCTGCGAGGCAATGAGATTGCGATGATTTTCCAAGAGCCGATGACGTCCTTAAATCCTGTAAAACGTTGTGGAGAACAAGTTGCTGAAGCACTGCTTTTGCATAAAAAAATGAGTAAAAACGAAGCAAAAAAGCGCACTATCGAACTCTTTAATGAGGTAAAGTTGCCACGTCCTGAACAGATATTTACCAGTTATCCGCATCAAATCAGTGGCGGACAGAAACAGCGAGTGATGATAGCTATGGCCATTTCCTGCGAACCCAACCTCTTGATTGCAGATGAGCCAACGACTGCTTTAGATGTTACAATCCAAAAAACCATCCTTGAGATTCTCAAATCCTTGCAAAAAAAGTATGGCATGAGTGTCATTTTCATAACCCACGATTTAGGAGTAATTGCCGAAATTGCGCGAAAAGTTGCGGTTATCTATCGTGGAGAGATTATGGAAACCGGTGCTATTGAAAAACTCTTTAAAAATCCGGAACATCCTTACACTCAGGGACTTTTATCGTGTCGTCCTCCAACAGACAAACGTTATCAGCAGTTGCCAACAGTTAGTGATTTTGTGGATGCTAATGACAAAAAAACGGCATTTGAATATAGGGAAATCAGCGAAACAGACCGTAAAAAACGCTTAGAGAAACTCTATTCCCAGACACCTGTGATGCAGATTCAAAACCTTATCACAGAGTTTATTACAGAAAAAAGCCTATTTGGAAAAATTAAATCAAGCGTAAAAGCAGTGAATAATGTTTCATTGGATATTTTTGCTGGAGAAACCATTGGTCTTGTTGGAGAATCGGGATGTGGAAAAACCACTCTGGGGCGGACACTTCTGCAAATGATAGATGCAAAATCAGGTAATATTCTCTACAAGGGCATAGCTGCCAACCAGATGACAAATAAACAGATGCGTCAATTCAGACGCGAAGTTCAGATTATTTTTCAAGATCCATATAGTGCACTCAATCCAAGACTTACGGTAGGAAGCACCATTTTAGAGCCAATGACCGTACACAAAATTGGAAAAAACCAACGAGAGCGCACTGAAATGGTGATTCATCTTTTAGAAAAAGTCGGACTTAAAGAGGAACATTTTCATCGCTACCCACATGAGTTTAGCGGCGGACAACGACAAAGGATTGTGATAGCCCGCACTCTGGCTCTTCAGCCGGAGCTAATCGTTTGCGACGAGTCGGTGTCGGCATTAGACGTTTCTGTTCAAGCTCAGGTACTCAACTTGTTAAATAATTTAAAAAGAGATTTTGGTTTCACTTACGTCTTTATTTCTCACGATCTTTCAGTGGTCAAGTTTATGAGCGACCGAATTGCAGTGATGAAAAATGGAGAAATTGTTGAAATTGGGGAAGCAGACTCATTATATTTTCACCCTAAAAAAGAGTACACGCAAACATTAATTGATAGCATCCCAAAAGGGCTTTAAAACTGAGCCACCCACGGGATTCGAACCCGCGACCTGCTCATTACGAGTGAGCTGCTCTACCAGCTGAGCTAAGGTGGCAAAAGGTTGGCAAAAATAAAGAAAAATTGCAATTCAAAATTAGCTAAGTACATTTTTTCAGTATATCGGCGGACTGATAAAAAATTCAGACAGATTAATTCTATTTTTGCAATCGTTTTTTTCAACAGAGTCAAAACCAATATGTCAAAACAACACCCTATAATTTTAGGCATTGAATCTTCTTGCGACGACACATCAGCCGCAGTTTTAATAGGCCGAAAAGTAGCGTCAAATATAATTGCTTCGCAAGCTATTCATACCAAATTCGGTGGAGTCGTACCCGAACTCGCCTCCCGTGCACACCAACAAAACATAATTCCGGTGGTGGACACTGCTCTAAAGGAGGCAGGGGTTTCTAAATCCGAACTTTCGGCCATCGCCTTTACGCGCGGACCCGGTCTGCTTGGCAGTTTACTCGTAGGTACAAGCTTCGTGAAAGGATTTAGTCTTGGTCGCAATATTCCACTAATAGAAATCGACCACCTTCAAGCACACATCTTAGCACATTTCATTGAAACAGAAGGACTTGAAAATCCAAAATTTCCTTTTCTATGCCTTACCGTTTCGGGCGGTCATACGCAAATTGTTTTGGTAAGCGACTATTTTGAAATGGAAATTGTGGGCAATACCATCGATGATGCTGCAGGTGAAGCATTCGACAAAGCAGCAAAAATCATGGGTCTCCCCTATCCCGGCGGACCGCTCATCGACCAGTTGGCCAATGATGGAGACTCCTTAAAATTCGATTTTCCAAAACCCAAAATACCGGCTTACAACTTTAGTTTTAGCGGTTTAAAAACTTCATTTCTTTATTTTATTCGAGACGAAATGAAAAAGAATTCAAATTTTATTCAAGAAAACCAAAAAGACCTTGCCGCTTCTATCCAAAGAGTCATTGTGGAATCGTTAATGATCAAGCTCATCAAAGTATCTAAGAATTTAGGAATTAATGAAATAGCCATTGCGGGAGGCGTATCGGCTAATTCAGCTCTACGAAAAGCGATAACCGATGGAAAGGAAAAATATGGCTGGAACACCTATATTCCCCCATTTGCCTATACCACCGATAATGCTGCAATGATAGCAATAACAGGCTATTATAAATATTTGAGAAAAGAATTTGTCGGATTAGACTTTGCACCTTATGCGCGAGCAAAGTTTAAGGTAAACTCAAAAATATAAGAGGGCGCAATTTATTTAGGCTCCCAAAATAGGATTGTATTTTATTGACACAACTAATTTCACCCTATTTTTTGTATCATTTTTCCAAGAAAACATTCCTGTTTTTTCTGCAATAAAAAGTGTCAAATACTACTTAACTCCTGATGAATTTGCAAAATCTGTGGTAAAAGTAAGTCATGCTCTGCATTGTGCAAAACAAAATCGGATCTAACAACTACCTCATTATCTTTAAGTTGATTATTCATTCGATGAACAACCTCTTCCTTAGTTATGCCATCCCTAATCATTACTCGTTTAATTCTTTCTTCAAAAGGAGCTCTTACGGTAATAATTTTATCCACTTGCTTATAAAATCCATACTCGAACAATACCGCGGCCTCCAGAACAGCATAAGGATGCGATTGATGCCTATCAAACCAGAGTTCAATGGCTTGACGCACTAAAGGATGAATTAGGCTATTTAGAAAAGATAAAGCCGAATTGTTTGTAAACACAATGGCAGCCAAAGCCTTTCGATTAACCTCTCCGTTAAAAAAAATCTCCTCTCCAAAATACGCCATCAAATTCTTTTTAACTTCAGAATCCAAGAGAAATTTTTTTGCCTCTGAATCTGAGTCGAAAACAGGAATATCAAGAGCTTTAAAGATTGTAACGGCAGTTGATTTTCCGGTACCAATACCACCTGTAAGACCTACTTTTATCATTTCACAACTATAAAATCAACTTTTTCAACATTCAACTTAGGATTATAAATATTTGAAGGATACTTAGTTAAAACCGGAATCAAACCGGAGTGACGAAGCAATCGCATAGAATCTAATTGAGCAACAACTTCGAACATCTCAGGTTTAATGGCAGGATAATCGGGAAGAGCAACTTGAAAATTCAGTCGAACTTTTTCCGGAATAATCCGAAATTTCATCCCGGTTATATCTGTTTTTAGAGAAATTGGTACTTCCATCTGACTTTCGATGAATTCGACCACATCGACATTAACATCTACTCTATCAAACTCATAATCAACATATTTACAAACAGAAACCAAAGGAATTACTTGATAAAAACTTTCATGAACATCCTTAGCAAAAATACGTTCCGAAGAAATGCGATGGATGGTATCGACAATGATTCGCGGTCCGACTACGTTTATTTTTTCAGGTTTTATTTTCAAATCACCATAGATACGATAACCAGTTCGAGGAGTAATATTTAAATTAATAAATACCGGAACTTCTGAAGTATCCACGATGTCCATAAAAACGGAAATAGACTCAGGGTGAATATTTTTTTCTGAAATATTGTAGCCCAGTTGTTCATTGATGATTTTTTTAAGGACCGTACCGTTAAGGTTAGCAATTCTACGACCATCTGACTGCTGTGAGATTAATACGTCGTTTATAGAAACCGGCAATTCATTGGCGCCTTCACCGAGCAAAGAAATCATCTTAAAACCTTCAGCCGAAACATTAATAGTGACAAAAGAATCGGACTGATGATAAATGGCAAAACCGGAAGGCAGATCCACAAAATTCAGTTTAACTTCAACTTGTCGGCTGTAATTATCTGATAGCTTCATCATTAACCATAAAACAGAAGTTAGAACCAAAAAGATAAAATATACTTTTAGGTTCATTTTTGCCAAATTATGCAATAGCCATTTCCAAATCATAATGAGAAAATAAAGAGGTGTAAAATTAAAAAAAAACCACCTTGTCGGTGGTTTAAAAAATTCGTGTGAAATGTTTTATTTTAAAGGTTGTTCGGCTGCACCATCTTTTGTGATGGCATCTTTGTTAACCTTTAAGCGATTTTGCCCTTCAACTTCAATGATTACGGTTGTATCGTTGATTTCAAGCACTTTGCCATGAATACCACCGATAGTAATCACTTTGTCACCTTTTGCCAAACCTTGACGAAATTTTTGAATCTCTTTGGTCTTTTTTTGTTGAGGACGAATAAAAAAGAAATAGAAAACAGCGATAAGTAACACTATCATAATCCATCCGCTGTATGGGTCTTGTTGACCTCCTTGTTGTCCGCCGCCCATCATTAAAAGCGGTAAAATAATTGAATTCATTGTAATAATATTAAATGGTTAAAAATTATAATTCATTAGGACTCACAACCATAGCTGAAATTTTCAGAATTTGAGTATTAGGTTGGCTATTAGTTAGTACAGTGGCCACTTTTGTATTAAAACCTCTTCTATTTGAGGAATCAAAGGTAAGCTGCACTTTGCCTTCGCCTCCCGGTGGAATCGGCTCTTTAGTGTATTTAGTCGCAGTACAACCACAGCTTGATTTCACTTGAGAAATTATTAAGTCGGCATCTCCCGTATTTTTAAACTTAAACGTGTAAGAAACTTTCACTCCGTCCACAATTTTCCCAAAATCGTGTTCCGTATTTGAAAAACTAATAATCGGTAAAGCCGTTTGCGATGAATTTTTTCCTGCTGTATTGGGGTTTGATATCAAATCAGGGTTCAGGTTGCTATCCTTATTCTTACATGATATAACACTGAAAACCAGTATTGAATAGAGTAAAATAATCTTGATTAAGTTCATAATAGAAGAATGATAAAATAAGTGCAAAAGAACACAATTTTAGAACATCATCGAAACAGAGTTCCAACTATTCCTTCATTAGTTCTGCCAATTTTGCAGCTAAAGCATCGCCTCGCAATCCGGTTGCAATCACTTTTCCATCTCTATCGATTAAAACGGTAAATGGAATGCTGCCTACGCCGTAATCTTTTGCAGCAACTGAGCTCCAGAATCTTAAGTCGCTAACGTGAACCCAAGTAAGTTGGTCTTGAGAAATAGCTTCTACCCATTTCGACTTTTCTTTATCTAAGGAAACACCATAAATCTCGAATCCTTTTGGCTGATACTGTTTGTATAATTTTACCACATTAGGATTTTCGCGACGACAAGGCGAACACCAACTGGCCCAAAAATCGATCAACACCACTTTACCACGAAGGCTCGACAATTTGATATACTCGCCACTTGGAGAAGGGAGATTAATTTCGGGAGCTATTTGACCCGGTGCAAGCAGCATCTTAGCCGCAACTTTACGATGCAAATCACTAACAAAAGGATTATCAGGATATTTGGTGTTTATCACTTTATCTAACTTAACATACGTTTCGAGGTGCTCGTCAATAGGAAGTTGATCAATAAACAACAGACTGGCTAATCCGGGCGAACTGCTAATCTCATCTTTCAAATAATTCAATTTTAACCCCTCAATTTTCTGATATTTATCGATTAGCAATGCCCCAACGCTATCCTGAGCAGGTGTACCATAAACTTTCTGATATTGAGCCTCTAAAGCCTCTTGCTGCCCACGATATGAATTCATCACGTTGAGCATTTGATACACTTTGGAAGTTTGCTCCGATCCGGAAATATTTTTTGGCGACATGAGATTATTAGCATCAATATCGATTTTCAATCGTTGATTAGGCTCTAAAATTAAAATAGTATATGCCTCACCTCCTAAGGTCAGTTGAAAGTAATTGGCACCGGTAAGTTGGGCAGAAAGAGAAAAAGAGCCGGCTCCATCCGTTATTGTAGAGTCAAGAATGGTCATCGAATTACCGGACAACTCTGCCAGATAAACCATTACAGAACCTGAGCTATTCTGAACCTTCCCCGACACAGTTGTGTTGCGATTTAGTTGACCATAGGAAAAATTAAATAGTGAGATAAGGCCTAAAATTAGAATTAGTTTATTGAAAATCATAAAGTTGTTATTTATAAATATTTGAAAGGAATTATTAAAATCGGGCTCAAAAATACCACTAAAAGAGTGTAAAATTTCCCT
The DNA here is from genome assembly GCA_016937295.1 of Bacteroidales bacterium. GTDB lineage: Bacteria > Bacteroidota > Bacteroidia > Bacteroidales > UBA1556 > UBA6267. The sequence goes on along the minus strand of JAFGWF010000167.1, from coordinate 3,467 downwards.
AATGTTTTGATTTAAGACTTTTTAACCCATTGAAGATAACTCGATAAAATTGATTTTGAATAAGTTGGCGAAAATCCTCTTGAGAAAAATCCTTAAACAATTCGCCTAAAATAACTTCCGTAAAAATCAGAACTCATTTCTCAACGCCGCTACTATTTAGAAATGCAAAAATATTATCCATATTTTCAAAACTCAGCAGACTAAGAATTTTAGTTTGGATTTGACATTTGGGCTTCATTTCCAAATCATTTTTGGAAACAAAAAATTTACTTGAATTTTGTCAAGTATTACTCAATGGAGTTTAAAAACTCAGCCACATTAAGGGAAGCAATAGTCCCGTCTGAAACGGCTGTGGTAATCTGCCGATACCTTTTTACGATAGAGTCACCGGCAGCATAAACCCCTTTCAGATTCGTTTGAAAGGTAGAATCAACAACTATTTCGCCCCATTGATTCAGTTCTAAAATCCCTTTAAAATCTTCTGTATTAGGCACATATCCAATAAATACAAAAACCCCATCAATAGGCTTAACATAAGTTGAACCGGTTGGAATATGTTCAATTACAACTTCATTCAGTTTTTCATCGCCACGAAATTCCACAATACGAGACTCCATAATGGAATCGATTGCCGGATTTTCTTCCATTTCTTGAATTGCAGAATTAAAAGCTTGCCATTTGTCGAACTGATGCACAATAGTAACTTTCTTAGCATAAGTTGTTAGAGCAACAGCTTCTTCGAGTGCTGTATTCCCTCCGCCTACCACAATTATTTCTTTGCCTGTAAAAAAGTCACCATCACAAGTTGCACAATAGCTAATGCCCCGACCGGTAAAATCAGATTCACCATTCACCCCTATCTGGCGCGAGCGGCCACCAGTAGCGACAATAAACGAAGGTGCTGAGTAAACTTCCCCATTAGAAAGAGTTACCGTTTTTTGGTCATCGACAAGATTCACCGCCTTAATCGCCGCATTAGAAATCACTTTTGCACCAAACAGCTCGGCTTGCTTTTTCATATTCATCGAGAGCATGTAGCCACTGATGTTTTCAAACCCAGGATAATTGGCAACCTCGTGGGTCAAAACCATCTGACCACCCGGAATTCCTTTGTCGATAATAACTACTTTGCGCTTGGCTCTGGAAAGATAGATGCCGGCTGTTAAACCAGCCGGCCCCGCTCCCAAAATGATTGTATCAAATTGATTCATAATAACTTAATTCTCAAACTTATCATCCAAAATATCGGTAATTTGATCTAAATTTTGTATGCTGGAAGTAGCCTTAACCACTTTTCCGTTTTTATAATAAACGGTGAAAGGCAATCCCATAAATCCACGGCACTCCGGCAAATTACGGATAATTCCTGCCTCAGGACTATCAAAAAGCATATCATAAAATTTTACATGGTCGTATTTACCGCTTTTCTCCAAATCTTCCATTATGCCATAAACCGGCACGCACATTGGCCCCATTCGACCACAGCATACCATAACATTCTCGTTTTCTTGGATGATTTTTCCTAACTGCTCTGCAGTTTCCACATGATTCAAATTTGTGTAAAGTGTCATTAGATATTTGATTTTATAAATTAAACATTGACTTATCTATATATTTATATGGCTTGTCATTATTTATGCCAAGTCAACTTCGCTGCCATTCTGACATAAGCAAGCAATTTTTCTTCTGTTGGAAAAAAGATAAGGAATAAAAGATTAAAATAAAGGCTTTTAACAATAAATAGAGAATTAGTTGACAATAAATTAAACTATATTTGCCGCCAATATCAAACGATTGATCTAAGACAAATAGATCCCTTATTTACGACCGATTTTTCCTGTTCATATTATTGGATAATTACATAAACATCAATACTTTAAACGAATGAATTATACACTTTCAGATATAGATTCGCTTAATTTATATAAGCTTATTGAAAACTCTTACAACGAATATCCTGACAGGCCAGCGGTAGGTTTTGTCGGCAAAGAGATGTATAGCTATAGCGATATTATCAAAAAAATAAATAAATTGTCGTATCACCTGAGTGAACATGGTATTCGGATGGGTGATAAAGTAGCAATTTGGTCTCAGAACAAGCCTAACTGGTCGGTAGCTTTTTTTGCAATTATGCGTCTTGGAGCCATTGCAGTGCCTATTCTACCTGACTTCAGCATCAAGGAAGTGAATAATATTTTGAAACATAGTGAATCAAAGATGATATTTATCAGTTCGTCACTATATCGCAAAATAGACATAGATACCATAAATTTAGTTGAAAGTTTAATTCTTCTAAAAGATTTCACCATGCGCGTGAAAGAAGGCAATGCCTTAGAAAAAAGTGATCATTTTGAAGAGTTTTGCAAATCGCATCAAGGTGATATAAGTGGATTTAAGCCCGAAGAAGTTCCTGCTTCCGCAATAGCCTCATTGATATATACTTCCGGTACTACGGGAAGCTCGAAAGGAGTAGTACTCACACATCGCAATTTAGTGGCAAATGCCATCCAATCGGCCAATATTTTCCCAATCAAAAGCCACTATCGGTTTTTGTCGGTTTTGCCTATGTCGCACACTTTAGAGTTCACTATAGGCACTATTCTGCCCTTAGTTTCAGGAGCCAGCATTCACTATATCGACAAGCCACCCACCGCTCCAGTACTTCTGCCAGCGCTTAAAGCAGTGCGGCCAACTACCATGCTTACGGTGCCCCTAATTATCGAAAAAATATATAAATCGAAAATCAAACCTGAGCTTACCGGGACGCCGCTTAAGGCTTTCCTTTATAATAAGGTTCCTCCAATGCGAAAGTTGATGAACATAATAGCCGGCAAAAAACTTATGGCTACCTTTGGAGGCGAGCTAAGCTTTTTTGGCGTTGGTGGAGCAAAATTAGACGGAGAAACGGAAAAGTTTTTAAAAGCCGCTCGTTTCCCTTATGCCATAGGTTATGGACTTACAGAAACATCACCGCTTTTAGCCGGCACGCCTCCCGAGAGCACGGTAGTTGGCTCTACCGGACCAGCCGCAATTGGTGTAGATATGAAATTAATAAATATAGATAAGTCCACCGGTCAAGGAGAAATAGTTGTAAAAGGACCAAATGTAATGTCGGGCTACTACAAAAACCCGGAGAAAACCGCTGAGGTATTTACAGAAGATGGTTATTTTAGAACCGGTGATACAGGTTATATCGACAAGAAAGGATTCGTATTTATAAAAGGACGAATAAAAAATATGATTCTGGGAGCAAGCGGAGAAAACATTTATCCTGAAGAGATTGAGGCACAAATAAATCAAAGCGAATGGGTTTTAGAAAGTCTCGTTTCGCAGGTGCGTGGTCAGTTGGTAGCACGAGTTCATTTCAATTACGACGCATTAGAAAAGCATTGGAATAACTTTAAAGATTCGGCGATAAAGTCGGAACAAAACATGGAGCAATTTCTCATAGAATTCCGTGAAAAAGT
>JAFGWF010000166.1 GCA_016937295.1 Bacteroidales bacterium | reverse complement strand
TTCAGCCCTATATTTCGACGGATTTGAAATTAGTCGCAGCACAAAATAGAATTGTACCTCCCGAAGAAATAACGGAGGGATATTTTTTGGTAAATCTATCTTTTGGGAGTACAATTTCTCTTGGAAAAACGGAAATTCAAATTGGACTTCAAATTCATAACGTATTGAACAATAAGTATTTTAATCATACAAGTTATTATCGTTTAATTAATCTTCCCGAAGCAGGAAGAAACTTTATTTTAAATATTCAAATACCATTTAAAACATTTTTAAACAAGAATTAATTATGAAAACCATATCATTTATTTTATTGGCAACCTTGATTTTTATCGGGTTTAGTTGTAAAAAAGAGGACTCACTACCTAACAAACCTATCGTTACCATTTCCGAATTGGGCTATAATAATAGCGGTGAAGCTTTTACCGGAAGCGACCTTCATGTGGAAGGCGACATTGAGGCGGAGGGAGTTATCAGTTCCGTGTCGATAGAAATTCATCCGGAATTTTCGGGCAGTTGGGAGTTTGATACAAGTTATGCCAAATTTGTCGGTTTGAAAAACAGCAATTTTCATGAGCATATCGAAATTCCGGCTACAGCGGATACAGGCGACTATCATTTTCATTTGAAAGTTGTTGATAATGAAGGGCAATCTACCGAATGGGAAGGGGAATTGCATATTGGGATAAACGTAGATTCGGAACTGCCCCAAATTCTAATCAATCAAGTCCCTGTTAGTAATCAGAGTTTTGCCACCGGCGACACGATCACTATTTCCGGGAGAGTGACAGACAATGTGAGTTTAGGCGGATTGTATATTGGTTTAGTGCGCAATGGTTTGAATCTTACCGATGCTGAAGTTGGAGCAACAAACACCATAACCATGCTCCATATTCACGCTTTCACCAATCCGCTTCAATATGATTTTTCGGCACAAATTATCGTTGGTGCGGCCTCCGACAATAACAATCCTCCAAAAGATTTGACCACAGGAGGGTGGTGGCAATCAGCCGATTACTATCTATTAGTTAAGGTCAAAGATGCCTCCGGCAATTGGGCTTTTTCGCAGCATTATCCTATTGTTTTACTATAAAATCTATGAGCTATGAAACAAGTTTTTCTGTTCACATTTTCTGTTCTTCTAATCTTTTCGTCGGGATGTGAGAAATCGGAGCCCGATCAGGAAAAACCTGAGATTGACTTAACAGTTGCAGGAGCTTTCCCAAACAACTGCGATACCATTTACTTCGGTCAGACATTTTCGCTCAAACTACGGCTGACGGATAATGTGGAATTGGGATCGTTGAGCATCGATATTCACCATAATTTCGATCATCATAATCATTCCACTGAGATTAATCCCTGTGTGTTCGATCCAATTAAAACACCTGTAAATCCATTAGTTTTTACCCGAGATTTCTCCATTGCTGATGGAAGTACTGATGTCATATTCACCCAAGAGATTCTTTTGCCTTTAGGGGATGCTATCGGAGATTATGACACGGGAGATTATCACTTTTTTATCAGCTTGACCGACAAATCGGGCTGGTCGGTTCAGAAAGGGCTGAGTGTTAAGATTTTAAAATAGCGTCTTTGCGTTTTTATTTAACCGTTTTCTGCTGTTTGGCAGAAAACGGTTTTTTTTTCAATGGTTAATCTGGATTTTGATTTGTAATAGAAATTATAAAATACTGAATTACAAATTCTTAATCGAATCAAAAATTTCTAATGTTAATTTTGGATACTATAGACTACCTTAAAGCAATGTTATAAGAATAAACAGATGCAGGCAAGAAGGAAAACTGCAAGGTATCAACCACTTTAACTCCTGATTGGTCTATTGTTGTAATCCATGCATTTTGCAAACCGTTTGTTTTACAAAAACTTATTAAACTCTTCAATTCCTGAGGTTTTTCTAAAAAACGGTTACTCCATTTTATTTCTAAACTCCAAACTGGTTCAAACTTTTTATTATCGACTAATACCAAATCCACTTCACCTTCATTTTTGCCATTTTTCCATCGGGCATAAGTTAAATCTAAATTTTGATGATTCATCCATTGCGAAACAAGGGCAGTTTCCACCATATTTCCCATTTCACTATCAGTTGCAGTAATTGGCGAAAACAAAGCTGTTCGTATAGATGGATTGGTCAGATATACTTTAAAACTTGTAATTCTTTTCAATCGCTTTGCATTATTATCTACTTTATAAAGGACTTTTATCAAAAAAGCAGCCTCTAAGTATTCAAGATATTTTTTCAATGTTTCCTTTTGAATTCCGCTATCCTTTGACATATTTTCGTATGAAAATTCATTGCCGGTATTAAATGCGATATAAGAAAAAAAACGGTTTAATTCCTGCACATCTTTAATACCATATAAACTCGGTAAATCTTTGAGTAGAACTTTATCAATAATATCGTTTTTTACATATCGCCCCATATTACCATGGATTTTTTCAGACATGACTACTTCGGGAAACCCGCCAAAATTTATATAGTTTATAAACTCCATGTTTAGAACTTTTACATCATGAGTCAGAAAAGAAGGGAATACCTCTTTGCTAAAATCTTTACTTACACTGAAAATGAGGTGGTTTAGATTTTTTAAATGAATGTACTCTTGGAAAGTAAGTGGTGGCAATAAAAAATCGGTAAAACGACCGGCTCCGCTTTCCATACTGTGCCATTTCAAAGCAGCAGTTGCTGAACCCGAAACAATAAATTTGGTGTCTGGATAAATATCGACTAAGATTTTTAAGTGACGCTCCCAATCCTTCAGATATTGAATCTCATCAAAAAACACATAGCATCCTTTAAGTTCGGTTAAGTTTTGCGTTTTTCCGAATAGACTCAAAATATCCTCCAGACTCAAATGCAAATAAATAGGGTTATCAATACCCACAAAGAAGATTTTTTGGGGATTTACTTCTTCTTCAATTAGTTGTTGGATGCTATGAAATAACATTACTGTTTTTCCTACACGTCTTGGCCCCATTAGTACAACAGCCCTGTTAACCTCCTTATCGACCACAAAAGGGTAAAACAAATTGAAATACAAACGCTTAGACATTGAACTATAAGCTTCAGGTATTCTCATGTTTATCCACCACGGGTTTTCATATCGAAGTCGTTCGATGACTTTTTCAGTTGGAATAAGATTAAAATTATTCATAAAATTGTTTATTTATGCAAATATACTATTATTAAGCATATTCAAACACATTTATTTTTACATAAATGTCAAAATAAGCATTTTTAATAAGAAACACCTTGTTTATTTGGGAAATGGTAATTTGTTATAACCACAAAAATATTAGTTTAATTTTGCAATACAATCAACCCGATTCCGTTTTCAGACTTATGAATAGACTTTTATTTCTGCTGTTTTTTTCTATTTTTTTCATCTTTGAAGCAAACTCCCAGCGTTTTCTTGGCGCATTGGCCTTTGGCGGAAACCTGACGCAAGTGGATGGTGATGAAGTTTTTGGCTATAAAAAAATCGGTTTCAACGCAGGTGCTGCAGCTTTTTTACCAATCAAAGAAATTTTCTTCGTAAGTCTTGAAGTTGGTTTTACTCAAAAGGGAGCTTATCAAAAATATCCTCGCGTGTCGGTGATTGGGCAAGGATTGCCATATTACGACCTGCGCCTCAACTACTTAGAAGTTCCTCTTTTATTTCATATTGAGGATAAGCAGTTTGCGATGTTAGGAACCGGATTCTCATTCAACAGGCTTGTTGGTCTTCGCGAAATTGAATGGGGAAAGGAAACAGCTTCAGGAACAAGCGCCAATATTTACAGCATGAATGATATTAATTGGATTGTCGATATCCGGTTGAGGATGTATAAATCGTTGCGGCTTAATTTCCGCTTCGCTTATTCCTTAGATAAAATTCGCACCCGCACCTTCACCTATCAAGACGGCTCATCCGAAACGCGAAATCAGTTTAATAATATCTTGACTTTGAGGTTAGTTTACACTTTTAACGAAACCATTCGCCCCCGACCTGATAACGGGTCGTAAATTAGAAGAGGTGATTAAGAAACCCTTAAAAAGTTGAATTGTAAGATTCGTATTTGCTTAATACCTAATCTCAACTATCGTTGTATCAAATGGGGGTACATTGTAAAAAATATTAGTGTCCCTTGTAATTCCATTACGAGTTAATTTACCTTCAATATGGTGATAACGCTGCCATATACCATCAGCGTAACCTGTGGCATATTGTCCACTCCAGGTTTTGTGAATTGTACCTAATAAAGTATCAACAGTTCCAGTAAAATGAATGCCATTAATTGGATTATAATTAGGGTCAACAATTTTAAATATTGTTGATAACCCATAAATATATTTAAAATAATCCTGATTATTAACATCCGTATTTGTATTATTAAACCTTGGTCTTATCCATGATTTTGCAGAAATATAAAGAATTTTAGAATTGTCTTTCCCCGGGTCAATCACATTCATATCTCCATTATATGCCATATTCCACCAGCCGGAGTGATCTAATTCCCAATAAATAGTTGTATCCAAATTTTCAACTCCAAGAAAATAAAGTTCGTTGTTTTTAAGGTCTTCCTGAAAACTAAACCTGCCATTTTCATCAACCGTAGTTTTAGCAAACTCTCTATATCCACTACCTGTATATCCAACTTGGTCGGTTCTTTCATAAAGAATAACTGTAGGCCTTTGTAGCTCAACCGACATTTTAATTGGATCTTCGGTTCCGTTGGTTCTTAACTGGCCTGAAATATTGGTTGATACTTCCCTGTCTTTTTTACATGAATAACTCAATGCCATTCCAAGTATTACTATCATTATTACTATCTTTTTCATAATATTCTAATTTTAAAATGTTTACAAATATAAAGGAAAAATCGGGGTGGCGCAATATTTATTTTACCACCCTTGATTTCTTCTATTTAATAATTACTTTATTATTATATACTTCGTTATTAGTTATAATTTTAAGCAAATAAGTGCCGCTATTTAGTTGCGGAAGTTTCAATCGTATTTGCTTGCCTTTCACTATTTGATGGGTTGACCAAATCCCTTTGCCAGAAATATCCATTAGTTCAACGCTTGCATCTTCAATTCTTTCGCTAAATTCAACTGCTATAAGTTGTTCGGCAGGGTTTGGATAAATGGCTATCAGTTGGTTATTTGATTCATCAAGGTTTACGGAGTTAGTCCCAAAAATTGGATGGAAACTGGTCAATTTAGCTGCGCTCATTGCATGGCAACTATCTATTCTCATATTATATTCTGAACGTTCAATGCTGTCTTTTAGCAAAAGATTTTCAGCCATACACACACAATTCCAGTAATCAGCCTGATTTTTCAGAGTCGTGTTGAAGAAGTAATTGTCGTTTTGCAAAATAGCCAAAGCATAATCATAATGTTCGGCAGCACGGTACATTTGAGCCAAAAGCAGTTGATAATAGGCTTCTTGTTCCTCAGCATAAAGATTAGCATATTCAATGTCATTCAAACGATTCTGAATTTCATCAGCAATCATGGCCACATACTCATCCACAGGCATTCCGTCTAATGCCCTGTTCGGGTCAATTAATTCATATTCTATGGCGTAAGTCAAGGCAGAAATCATAAGATTCAATGCGTCATCAATGGCGTTATGTTCATCATCGTTTACACTTGCAGGAATATTGTCGAATATCTCTTTGAATAAGGCAATTGATAGGGTATCATTACCCATATAATCAATTCCATAGCTCATTTGCATGGCTGCCGATTTAAATGCATCCATCAAGTAGGTGTTTTGGAAATGAGCTGTACTTATAACCGCCGTGCTTATCTTTCCTTCAAACATTTGATAATTATAAAAGTTTGGAGGAATCGGACTTCCAATACAATAGGTTTCAAATGATGAAAGGTTCTGCGTCCAATTATCCAGACCTAAGATAAATTGATTATTATAAGTGGGGTCATACAAATATACATTTATGGGCATTTGCATTGCCGAAGGAGCAGGTAATAGATTGTATTGCAAGTTTAATGGTGCTGTATTATTCATACCCAAATAATAATTATCGGGTTTTACCTCACCAACAATAAAATATTGATTGCCGGTGAAATTATTAAAACCATGCTCAATATTTAAAGTCAGCGCCTTATCTAACAAAACGCCTGTATAATTATTGGTTATTTGGTTCATTTTATTGCCTGATAAATCAAGCTCCGCATTTTCTTTAGCAAAGATACCTGATTGTCCATTGGATTGGTATTTACTGCATGACGAATTCAGTGTGGCCTCCGAAATCTCCATTCCATGTTGGTAATTATTTCGGAATTTAGACCAATTTACATTCAGGGTTACATTGCCTTGCCCATTGAAATAGGCTCCTGCATAACCATTATCATCAAACACGGAATTTGTTACATCGCAGTTGGATTGCATGTTTTCTGCTTTCCAGCCGTAATCAAGGTTTTCAATAAAATCGCATTTATTGATAAAGATGTACTCATCGGAAGTGTATAGGCCAATATAATTTTTGGTAAAGGTACAAGTATCAAGGGCAAATGTACTACCTCCATAACTCATTTGGGCGGAAAGTCCATAGTTACCGTTTCTAAACTCACAACTACCAAAACGAATGTTGGGTTGTCCATAGACTTTTACGGCATTGTAGAATTTATTGCTGTCGATTGCGATAAACTTAGAATACTGGGCCTGAATTGAACCATAGCTGCTCAAGGTAACCATACTATCTAATTCAATAATTGTATTGATAAAATATTGGTTTAAGTTATCGGGTAGATAGGTGTTTTCCACTACTTCCCCTTTCTTGGTTTGGTTAGTACTATTACTGGCAAAAACTAAGCTGCTCGCAAATCCGACTTGCCAATAATCGCTTATATTATTAGCATTCATTTTGGCAGCAAAGCGGATAAATCCATCACCTTGTGGAGCAAGGGCTGCATGATCTTTAATGATAACCTTTCCTTTAAGTTCAAGGATGGATGCAGAACCCTCAAGCAAAACAATAGCTCCGGGATGAATAATCAGATTTGCACCTTCTTCTATTATCAGGCGGCTGCTATCCCGAACAATCAAATAACCATTTCCAAAAATTTCAAGGGTTGAATTCTTGCAAAAATGAACCTCTCCTTTGTTAAGATAGCCATTATTTTCCTCTCCGATTACGAATTTCCCTCCGTCTTTTATTCTTACAATGGTGCTGTCGCAGGGTTCGCAATTGGTTTTGAGTCTAAATGTGCTGCCAGGTCTTGGATATAATGTGCTATTGGATAATCCTATCACGTCTTGTTTGTTAACAAAGAGTTGACCATTGTTTTCAATATCTAAGCTGTAGAGAATGGTTTGGTAAGGCTTGTTAACCATAATTATATCATCTTCATTTAAACCAGGCCTAGGTCTTCCATAGTTATAATAACTAGTCAGAGTTCCTTTATATAATCCTGTTACATCATCTCTAAGTTCCCAGTCAGCAAGAATATGATCTTTTATCCATTCCCGATTATCGAGATTACACTCCACATGCATCATATTTACTTCTTGTGGGTAACCTTCAATTCTGTCACAAGCCCAATATGCATCGAATGGAGAAATAGATTGGTCGGCAAGGTATAGACTACGGATGTTTGAATAGGCAAAGCTTAAAGGCATATTTAATGTAGTTGGCGTAGGCATAAAGGTATGGTTTTCTGTAAAAGCTTTTACAGGAAAACCATCCATGCCTTTTTGTGTATCCGACATTGACCCGGGAGCTTCCGTAAAACAAATTGAATAAGGTGAACTTGTATTCGTAAAATGATTTTGCCCTATATTATATAGAAAATTTAAAGGCGGATTAACAACAGTTTTAATTCCATATTTCGCTGCTTGTGCAGTTACAGCACTAACCGGGCTTAAAGAAATTAATGATACTACAGTACCGGCATCTAGTGCAAGAAGAGATGATGTTGTGGTGAAGGCTAATCCGGTTGCTGCATTATATGATATTAACGCTCCATTAAAAGTATTATTTTTAAAATAGTATGAGTTTGATTCTGAATAACCAACAACTGCCCAAATATCCTTTTTCTTAAACTCAGGGAAATCATAAATTGGATTAATATTAGTATTATAATGATAAGGAGCTGATAATCTCCAATTTATTCCAACTAATCTTTTACTAGCATCCATTCCCTGAAAACCGATTCCGGTTTCATTACCATTAGAAATTGCTATTCTACGACAGTTTTCCGGTAAGCCAATTGAATCTAAGAAACTATAGAAATTATTATGTAATAATGTTGCATCGTTTTCTAAATGATAAATTAACATTTGCTCAGCGGCAGGGCTGCAAAGAACTTTTTCGTACCCATTCTTTGCATCTTCAAATTTTCCTTTAAATATTGGTGTTTTATCATATACTTCCCGCATACTTTTTACAAACCTTTGAGTTCCAACAGGAATATTAGCTCCTTTATGTGGACTGTCAAAAGTAGCCCATAGCCTTACATTATGGCAACAGCCTTGCAATTCCATCATCCTAATTGCATATCGGGATATCAGGCCTCCCATTGAGGCACCAATAACAACAAGTTTCTCGCTGGAATTATTAACAATCAACATGCTATCAACATATTGAATGATTTTAACTAAAGCCAAACCATTGTTTTGTATATATGTGCGTGGATCTTTAAAGTCAACATGAATGATGTCATAACCATGATTATGTAAAGTATCATAAACAAGATGAAGTTCGTTAAGCCAATCATAAGCAGCCTCACCATTAGCATTTAATATATGTCCTGATGCAACACCTGTATAATGAATTATTCCATAATCTTCTAAAGCACCTTCAAAACCCTCCACAAGTATTAATGGTTTTCTGAGTTTTTTTTCAATAGCGTCAGCGTATTTAATGCTAACCATTGCTTGTCCTGCCAAAAATGATGGATTTGGATCCGATATTGGACAAGTAAATCCAAGATCGGTTGAATAAATTACAGTATCAGGCAGGACAGCATTTACAAGTTTGACTGGAAAACCTATTACCATTTCACTATTGATATCAGAGAATTTAATTTTTATATTTTTTTCTTTGACTGCATTAATGCTATCTATATATTTAACAAACACAATCGAATCCCATGAAACATCTATATACCCATTACCATCATCAAAATTAATTTTTATTTTTGGGAGGTTAGAATCCTTATTAGTAATATATAGATTACTACATAATTTAAAACTAATTTTCCACCCTGATTTCGGAGGACTTACAACTTGTCCATGTACAATTTCAATGGGCTCAACAACAATTTTTTGTTTATAGGTATATGGAGTTAATGCACAGGCCGCATATAAATCATTATGTTGAAACCCTGTATAAGCTAGGCTATCAGGATTGTCAATTATAGAAAAAAGAGAATCATTAATAAAAAGAGTATCAGGCATTATGGTGTACTTATTTATGGTAGTATCATAATATAGATTTCCATTCTGCAATGGCATCATTTCTAATGTTATGAAAATCTACATTCATAAGTGAAATTGGAAAGTCACATTGTGCTATTTCATTAGCTTGATATACAAATTGTATAGAATCAGACCTAAGTATTGTGTCTGAAACTGCTGACTTAAGCATTTCATAATACAACCATTTAAATCTCCATGTATTACAATGCAATAGTCCTGGATATGAGCCATATATTGATGAAAATAAAAATGGATTCACATCAATAGAGTCGTTATATGACCATTGATGATTTATTGTGTCAAAATCGAAATAATGCCAATACAATAAACTTCTGTTTAATAATATTCCACTTGGAAAATACTTTACATCCAAACTATCAAATTGCATTTGCAGGCTATCTGCATAATTTAGTTGTGTTTTAGCTTGCATTGAAGCTATCAAGCCCATTGTCATCATCAAGACAACCCTCAAATTTATTCTAACTTTTTTCATAAAACCTTGATTTAATAAATAATAGGAATAATCATTATACAAAGTAAAACATATAAAATGTTAAAATTATAAGGGTTTTCCCTGAAAATGTTAAATCGATTTTTAATCCAAATTGTTCTTAATTGCAAAATATACTAAACCAACCATACTATCTACTTTTATTTTCTTAAACAAACAAGCCCGATTGTATTCTATTGATTTAACACTGGTATTTAATATATCTGCAATTTGTTTGGTTGATTTCTCTTTGCAAATAAGTTTTAGTATTTGAAACTCTCTCTCTGTGAACCGATTTGAAATATTATCGACTTCATCATTTTCGTCTCTTTGTTTTTTGGCTTTAAGTTGTTCAATAACTTCATCATCTAAAAAAAAATTATAATTCATCACATAATTTATTGCATAATATATGTCTTCAATTGATCCTCCCTTTCTAACATATCCTGAAGCACCAATTTTAATTGTTTTGTCAATAATTGATAATTCTGCATGAAATGAAAACATAATCACTCTTATGAACGGATAATTATTTTTAATAATGGGCAATAATGTTATTCCATCCATTTTTGGCATATCAATGTCTAAAAGAATGATGTCTGGTTTTTCAATATTTGTGGAGAGATTAGTTAAAAGCTCCTCACCTGAATTAGCCGTTAAGATTACTTCTATATTTTCTCTTTGATTTAAAAACAATTTCAAACTATCACAAAAAATAGCGTGGTCGTCAACAATTCCAATTTTTATCCTCATATTCATTTCCATATTAAATATTTTTTTCTCGAAGTGAGTCTATTACCTCTGCTCATTTTGCATTCGATTGAAAGAATCAACAAAAAGCAGACTGCCTTTGAGTGGCATCCTATTAGCGTATAATCTCCGTTCAATTTTTATCCCAACTTTATTTAAAGCCGGTAAATTTACTTAAAGTGTTAATATTTAGTACTTTATGCTTTTAAAAGTTTTTATTACCTAATTTCTTCATAGTCAAAGTTTTAATTCGGTTTTGTTTTGGTTTTCATTAGCAAATATAGAACAATTTTCCATTTTGTTAAACATTAAAAAAATTATGATTTAACAAATAAATAAGTGTTTTAGCAAAATTGTGCTCAGTCTTTTTTCACTATATCCTTAATATTCAACTGAATGGATATTTTGTTTTGCCAATAGTTTTCTTCGATATTATAGCACGCATCGAAGGGGTCGTTTTTGCTCACAATATCAAACTTTTCGGCTTGTTGAAAGGCTATTGCGTCAATGGCATGTGAGTAGTCGCTGTTTTTCAGAAGTTTAAGTTTGATATGGTTGTTTCCCACAATTCTTGCATAACCGGTATCTTTTACGCCTTTAGTGGCAAAAATTGGAGCCATGTTTCCGGGGCCAAAAGGAGCAAACTGACTAAGAACCTTTACGAAATTGTCGTTTATATCGGCCAAACAAAGCTCGCTATCTATTTCAATTTCAGGTGTTTCCATCATCACTTCAATATTTTCCATCACCGATTTCTCGAAGCGCCGAATAAATTCTTTAATATTGGCTTTTTTGATGGTCATACCGGCAGCAAATTTGTGCCCGCCAAAATTCACAAGCAAATCGGAGCAAGATTCGATGGCCGAATGAATATCAAAACCTTTTACCGAACGCGCCGAACCGGTGAGCGTATCTCCATCCAAAGTCAACACAATGGTTGGGCGATAGTAGGATTCGGTCAGGCGACTTGCCACGATTCCAAGAACACCTTTATGCCAACCTTCTTTATAAACAACCGTGGTTTTGTGGTCGCCAAAATTCTCAATATTCTCAATGATTTCAAGAGCTTCTAAGGTGATTTGGGCATCCAATTCACGGCGTTCTTCGTTGAATTTATTGATTTCGATTGCAATTTGAGCGGCTTTCGTTTTTTCGGAACATTTCAAAAGGTTCACTGAGTTGCTACCATCCGAGATGCGTCCGGCTGCATTGATTCGTGGAGCCAAAGTAAATACTAAGTCGCTGATTGAAAGAGATTTATTAAAGACATTATCAGGTAATTTATTATTAAAAACCCTTTTAATGTTTGCAAATTCCAGAATGCTTTCAATTCCCGGACGAGGCGATTTGTTGATTTGAGCTAAACCAAAATAAGCCAAAATGCGATTTTCGCCTGTAATGTCCACAATATCGGCGGCAATACTTATGGCAGTGAGGTCTAAATATTTATAAAGAGCTTTTGCCGGAATGCTATTGCGCATACCAAAGGCTTGGGCAAGTTTGAAACCTACGCCGCAGCCCGACAATTCTTTATAGGGATAGGGGCAATCTTTTTGTTTTGGGTCGAGAATGGCGAAGGCGCGGGGCAACTCCTCGCCGGGTAAATGGTGGTCGCAGATGATGAAATCTATTTCCAATTGATTGGCATAGTCAATCTTGTCAACGGCCTTGATGCCACAGTCTAAGCTGATAACCAATGTGATACCATGTTCTTTGGCAAAATCAATTCCCTCTATAGAGATTCCGTATCCTTCTTTATATCGATCCGGAATATAAAAATCCAAATTATAGTAGATATCTTTGAAATAGCTGTAAACCAGCGCGACCGCCGTAGTGCCATCCACGTCATAGTCGCCGTAAATGAGTATTTTTTCGTTAGAAGAAATGGCTTTGGATATGCGCTCAACGGCTTTTTCCATATTGAGCATCAAGAATGGGTCGTGAAGATGTTCGAGCTTTGGCCGGAAAAAACGCTTAGCTTCTTCAAAGGTGGTAATATTCCTTTGAACCAAAATATTGGCTAAAGTAGTATTGATATTCAGCTCTCTTGATAATTTATCTATAAGTTCCTGATTTCCCTTAGCCTTAAACTTCCAGCGTTTTTCCATTAATGAGTTTCATTTGTGCTTGCAAATGTAGGCAAATAGTCCATACTTTTTTCAAAGGATATGACTCGATGGAATAAAAATGCATTTTAATACATAAATTCATTTGCTATTTCGTTAGGATAGTTAATAAATAGAGGTTGATGAATGTATTGTTTAAGAATGGAATGGTAAAAACAATCTACGATGCCAATGCAATCTATCTCTCAATAGTTTTTATTGACGAATCATTTCGACAAACTCGCTCAAAATCATAGCAGTAGCTCCCCATAATTCGACTCCGGATAAGTCGTAATAGGGGGCAGTTTTTTCCTTTCCATCCGACGACCGATAAAAGGCTTTACGATTTATAATATCTTTTGCGAAAAAATCATCGAGTGCAATTTCGATAACTGATGCAACCTCCACAGAATCAGGTCTAAAAGTGTCAAGGTTGCTGCAATAACCGACAAAAACTTTCACTATAAAATTACTTGGAGGAATATACAAATCGCTCAACTGACCTAATATCCTTACATTTTCGGTGGAAATGCCCAATTCTTCTTGAGTTTCGCGCAAGGCTGTTTGTAAAAAATCGATATCCTTTTCTTCTTTTTTACCTCCGGGTAGGCTTATTTGTCCGCTGTGTATTCCGTCGTATGAGGCACGTTTGATAAAAGGAATGGTCCATTTGCCATGGTTTTCATAAAGTAAAATTAGAACGGCGCTCTGTTTTGCAAACGCCATTTGTTGCTTCATGCGGAGTATTTCTTCTTCGCGAAAATCCGGTGCAAGTAGTCGCTGCCCTTCCCAACCGAGAAGTGGTTTTTGCAAGCAAGATTCAATATGTGATATGGATATGTTCAATTTTATATAGAATAAAAAAAAGCCCTACTGATAAGTAAGGCTTGATGTGGGAATTGACGGATTCGAACCGCCGACCCTCTCGGTGTAAACGAGATGCTCTGAACCAACTGAGCTAAACTCCCATTTTTACTATGAACTCTCTCGAAAACAGGATTGCAAAAGTAATATTAATTCTTTTACTTCAAAATATTTTTTTCAGGATTGAAAAATTTATTTTTGGGTAATCCAAAACTATCGTTTTTACAAAAAATAGAAATATGTAGAACAGTATTTTATAGGCATATCAAGATAAAATCCTGTATTTTTGCACAATTCTCCTAATAAACATGGCGTTTTTTAGGACGATGTTTTTTGTGGAAACAATACTGATTCCCTCTTATCGCCAACTAAATGGTTTTTATGTTAGACTTCCAACTCTATAATTCTCTGAGTAATCCAAAGACCCGGTTTCGGTTTTTTGGAACAATGCTGTCTTTTACGGTTTTTCTGTATTTGGCTCTTAAAGCGTTCTACATGCCGTTGTATGGCGATGAAGCAGCAACTTTTTATTTTTATGCTATTCCTTTTGAAATCAACCCCTTAACTGCTCATGCCGATGCTAATAATCACCCACTGAATAGTTTTCTTACCGCAGTTTTTTATCACCTATTTGAATCGGAAAAAGTCTTCTTAAGGTTAGGCTCTCTAATTGCTTTCCCCATTTTTGCTGTTTTTTCTATTTTGATAGCTGAAAATCAAAACTCAACCAACCGTAAGTGGCTAACACTGATTGCATTACTGTTTTCACATAATTTAATTGAATTCTTCAGCGTGTCCCGTGGCTACGGCCTCTCTATGGCATTTCTATTGGCAACCTATTATTACTTAATTCAAATTCAAAAAACAGGCAAATTTTCCTCCGGTCTCTTCTTTATTTTGGCAGCAACACTAATGCTGAGTTCCAATTTGTCGTTGATGATTATTTATTTGATTTCCGGTATTTTAGCACTTTTCGCATGGATTGTCAAATATCGAAAACCATTCGTATCGGTTATCGTTGCATTCGTTTGGGCTATCCCTTTAGTATTTTTCCTTAAAGTTTCGTTCTATTATAAAGACTTAGGGCTGCTTTATTACGGAACTTTAGATGGGTTTTGGGAAGTCACTGTGAAATCGGTTATCGCTCTCATATTCAATTCGTTTCATCTTTGGATTGGATTATTTTTTGTCATACTGTTTCTTTTATTTTTATCTGCATATCTGATTAGCTTTTCAAAGTTAAAATTTGTGGAGTTTTTATCAAATCCCCGCTTGACGATTTTCCATTTTTTAATAGGAAATGTGGTTGCTGTGATACTTATGGGTTTGATTCTCAAAGTCAATTATCCTGAGGATAGGGTTGGAATGCACCTTTATTTACTTTTTATTGTAGCGTTTTTTGAGGTGTTCGATGTTTTGAATAAACCACATAACCGAGTATTAAATTTCCTTCCTTTTGTGGTCATAGCTTTGCCGATTCATTTCATTTACAACGCTAATATTAAAGTAACTGCTTGTTATAAAGATGATTATCTTCCCGAAAAATTCTATTCAACCATTGCGGAAAATAGTAAAAACCAAGTGCCCATTGTGGGAACATATCGCACCAAAGCAATGGGTTGGCATTTTCAGAACTATCGTCAGAGAGGCCATATTCCCTACGTTTTTTGGACACATTTTCCCGACACCATTTCGGATTTTGTGATTGCCAAACCGGATAAAAATCCTTTTTATAGTATTGGTTATGAATCTATTATCTCAGAAAAAATTAACGGACGCCACGTTCTGAAAAGAAAAACTCCGATTAAAAGGCGCTTGATTTACGACAGTGGAGATTCCCTTTTTACCGGAGAAACCGCTGCTGAGTTTATTCCAATATGGGATATTTTTGGCGATAGTTTAAATGCAGAAAATCTTTTTTTCGAGTACGATTTGAAATTGAGTTCTGACGAATTAATTCGTGAATCTTGGGTTGTTTTAAGCGCTAACGACAGTCTTTTCCAAACTACCCAATACGAATTCACGCCCATTTATCGAGCTCAACCCAATTTTGATAGGAGTCATTTTCATTTTGGGATGGTTTTATTTAATACGCCACAACAAACAAGTCGAAAAGTCAGTTATATTTGGAATGTTACCAAAAAGAACGTAACGATTTATCGTAATCGCCTAAAAATCTATATATTAGAGTAATTGCCAAAGTCGTTTACCAGCTATTTTTCATTCTGAAACCGAATATGAAACAAGACTAATTCAGGGCGATTTCCGGTGCGTATTGGTGGCCCCCAAGTGCCATAACCGCTTGAGGTATAAAACCAGGTTTTGCCTTTCTGAATCAGGCCAAAATCGTTTTCATAAACCAAAGAGGTGATATAGCCAAAAGGCCACAACTGTCCTTTGTGCGTATGTCCAGAAACCATGAGGTCAACCGGATATTCAGCAACTTGTTGATATTCTACAGGTTGATGATCCATCAAAATCACAGGTAATTCGGGATGCCTGATTTGAGCTACCGAATCAAGGGATTTTCGGCTTACACCTTCAAATTGCTTGCGCTCTCTATCGTCACGACCAATAATTGTTAGCGTATTTCCAACAAAAACCGATGTGTCGCGGAGATAGGTTATGCCAAACTGCTGCAAATAATCGATACTGGTTTCGGCATGTCCAATGAATTCATGATTGCCCGCAACAGCAAAAACCCCAAGTGGTGCCTTTATGGATAAAAACTCAGGACCAATATTGGCTGCCTTGACAAAAAGCGGATTATGATCTACTAAATCACCTGCAAATAGCACTAAATCAGGATTTTGTGAGTTAATCTTTTGAACCATTTCATGAATACGTTTTTTCCCAATCATGGCGCCGATATGCAAATCTGTACCTAAAACAACCGTCAACTCATTTTTTCCAGGAACATTTTTATTCACAACAATATCCACCTGTTTAATCTTAGGATAACGTGCGTTTAACCAGCCACTGCCGGCGATTGACAGGGCAATTACCCAGCCGGCAATGAAAATCATCTGACCGTTTGTAAAAATGGAAACTAATGGTTTATCCATGATTTTCAGCCAGTTATTCAATAGATTTAGCAAATCGACAGAAATAGTGAAAAGGAGTAAATACAAAAATACCGCAAGCCAAACGGAGCCAATATGAGTAACAATGCGGGCAATCTGGGTTGGTTCGCCACGCTCTAAAATTTGCCCTATGATAAAACTAAGGGCTAAAATCCAGTAAATCCATTTAAAATATGGCGTAAACGAACTGTCGCCAAGTGCTTTTGCCCCTCGACTAACTACATAATAATTAACTAAGAAATAGACTATGGAAACAATACTGAAAAAAATCAGAATAGCATAATTTTTCATTTTAAACTTGAATTTCGTTATCAATAATTCCTTGACAGGAATGAAGGCGTCAAAAGTATTAAAGACATTTGTTTGAAAATTATGAGGTTGGTTAATTTAAGTGAAGAGAATTTTAAGATTTTCGATATTGCCAGTTGCTCTTACGATTTGTGCCGATATATCGACGGGATGCAAAATAAACGCAGCGCAAAAAATCTTTATAGTCTCAGGTTTATAAATTTTTATTTTTGTAGGCAAACCATAGCCATGATTAAACAATTGGAACTTGCGGCCTTTAATTTAAAGTCGGCTCTCACGGGAATAGAAGCCGAAGTGGATAGAATTGAGTTTTGTGCCGATTTTTTATCCGGTGGAATCACGCCTAATATTCAGGAATATAAACAGTTACGTAAAAGAGCATCCATACCGATTTATGTGATGATTCGTCCCAGAGGAGGCAATTTTACGTATTCTCCTTCGGAATTATCTGAAATGAAAAAATCCATTGAGGTTTTTAAAAATCATGGGGCTGATGGTTTTGTATTTGGAGTTTTAAATGATAAGTTGTTGATAGATAAAGAAATAAACTGTCAATTGGTGGAACTATGCACTCCTTTTCCAACAACGTTTCATCGGGCTTTCGATAGGACACCGAATCCTGAAATCGCTCTGCAAGATTGCATCGACTGTGGTTTTAGAAATATCTTGACCTCCGGGCACAGGTCCACAGCTATTGATGGATTGGAGATGCTGAACAACTTGAAAAAACTTTCCCTAAACCGCATAAATTTTGTCGTGGGCGGAGGAGTTCGGTCAGCAAATTTGTCGGAATTGAAAAATGGTTTCGATGGAGATTATTTTCATACTTCAGCCATTTTGGGCGATGACGAATATGCAGATATTGAGGAACTTAAATCTATGATTCAAATCTTGCGAACATGATAAAAACTTTGCTAATTTGTATCTTTCTTTTTGTCAGACTTTTTGCATTTAACCAAATTATTGAAAGAAATCTTAGTGCTGAAAAATGGACTTTTCAACAAGCAGGTAAAACCAATCAATATGAAGCAAAACTCCCCGGCAATGTGTTTATCGACTTGTTTAACAATCAATTAATACCCGATCCTTTTATTGAAACTAACGAGCTCAAAGTTCAGTGGGTTGATAGTTTGGCCTTTATTTATCAAGTTGAGTTTTATGTGTCTGATGCTGAGTTTAATCACGATTTTGTGGAGTTGATTTTTGAAGGTATAGATAGTTATTCCCAAATTTTTCTCAATAATCAGCGTATTGCTTCTACCGACAATATGTTCATTCTTTGGCGTTTGGATGTAAAACCAGTCTTACGGAAAGGCTTAAATCATCTTCAAATTCATTTTCAACCTGCAATTTCAAAAGCCCAGTTTTATTGCCAAAAGGATTCTATTGTGCGGCCTGAAAATCAGCGTGTTTATATTCGCAAAGCTCAGTATATGTTTGGTTGGGATTGGGGAGCAAAATTGCGGGGAGTGGGTATTTGGAAGGATGTTAAGTTGAACTTTTGGAATAAAGCCCGGCTACAAGAAATTTCGATTAGCCAATCAAATCTAACGACCGACACGGCATTTTATCGAATGAAATCGAATGTGAAGTTTGCATCTAAAGAAGGTTTGCGACTGCGAATTCAAGTTTATAATCCCCAAAATCATATTGAAGATGTTTTTATGTTGAAGGTCGATTCAGCAACTGTTTGGATAGATGGATTTCTTTCTAATCCGCAAAAATGGTGGCCACATGATATGGGAGATCAAAACCTTTACATCTTTGAGTTTAGTCTGTTCGACAATAATCAACTAATAGATAATCAACGGGTTAAATTCGGATTTCGAAACATACGACTTCATCAACCGAAGGATAAATTTGGGTCTGAGTTTTATTTTTCTGTCGATGAAAAACCTGTATTTGCCAAAGGAGCCAATTTGATTCCGTTTCATCATTTTCCTTCGCAAGTTAAGCAGAGCGATTATCTTTTCTATCTTACGAAAGTAAAAGAGGCCAACATGAATATGGTTCGCGTATGGGGGGGCGGCATTTACGAATCGGATATTTTCTACCAAATTTGTGATAGTTTGGGAATAATGGTTTGGCAAGATTTTATGTTTGCCGGCACCATGTATCCGGCGAACAAGGATTTTTTACAATCTGTAAATGAAGAAATTACGCAACAGATATTCCGTTTACGAAATCATCCTTCCTTGGTGCTTTGGTGCGGAAACAATGAGATAAGTGAGGCATGGCATAACTGGGGTTGGCAAAAACAATTTGGTTATTCCAAGTCCGATTCCACCTTTTTATGGTCGGAATACTTGACCATTTTTGAGGAAAGGATTCCAAAGATTTTGGCTCTTCACGATTCGCACAGACCATATCATCCTTCTTCTCCCACAACAGGCTGGGGACGGCCTGAAAGTCTTACGCAAGGCGACATTCATTATTGGGGCGTTTGGTGGGGAAACGAACCTTTTGAGAAATATCGCTCTAAAGTTGGCCGATTTGTTTCTGAATATGGCTTTCAAGGGCTGCCAAATTTACACTCTTTGCAAAAATTTATTCCAAAAGATGAGCTGTTTTTGGGTTCAGAATCGATGCAAAATCATCAAAAACATCCAACCGGCTATGAAACTATCAACCTCTATTTAAGAAGAGATTTTCCACAGTCAAATGATTTTTTGGAATACATCTATTTTTCCCAACTGCTTCAAGCTAAGGCGTTTAAAACAGCCATTGAAAGCCATCGTTTGGCCAAGCCATACTGCATGGGCTCCCTACTTTGGCAATTCAACGACAGTTGGCCGGTTGTTTCATGGAGTTTAATAGATTTTTACAAATCCCCAAAACCGGCATATTATCAAGTGAAACATAGTTTTTCTCCCGTTTTGCCTGTTTTTCAACAGCGTGATTCCAGCCTATACCTTTATGTTGTTTCAGATTACATGGAAAAAAAATCCATATTAATAAAATTTCAGATTGTCACTTTTTCCGGAAAAATATTGATTAATAGAGAATTAGCTATTGAAGCACAATCAAATATTCCCTTTATAACAGATTCTATCCATTTATATCGTATTTCGTCCGCTGAGCCTTATGTGGCTTATGTTGAAATTTTTATGGATAATCAAAAGTCGATTCAAGAGGTTTATTTTTTTCAAAACTATAAAGATTGGGATTTTCCTAAGCCAAAAATATCTATAAAACAAATTGATAATCAGTATATTGAATTAGAGTCTGACCATGTTGCACGCCATATTTGGTTGCAAGAATCCAATACTGTTTTCGATGATAATTTCATAGACTTATTGCCAAACAAACCGATTCGAATAAAATATAGGCGGTTAAATTCTTTGTCACTTCGTCCTGATTCCATTTATGTTCTCTACTTTAACGGTTCATTAAATTAATGTTAAATACGTAATAAAACATTTAAATTTTTTTCTAATTTTGGCCTTTTGGTTCAGACCATAAGACACATTTTTGTTAACCTGATTTTTTAACCACAATTATAACGTTATGTTCTATAAATCAATCGTTTTCATTGCATTTATCTTTCTTCTTGGCGGTTGTTCAAAATCCAAAGAGTGGACGGATTTTGTTAATCCTTTTATTGGCACCGGCGGTCATGGTCATACGTATCCGGGAGCAACTTTGCCTTTTGGAATGGTTCAACTTTCACCGGATACGCGCATCGATGGCAGTTGGGATGGCTGCGGAGGTTATCACTTCAGCGACAGTCTCATTTATGGCTTCTCCCATACCCATTTGAGCGGTACGGGAGTGAGCGACTATGGCGATTTTATGATGATGCCAATCGCAGAAGTCGCATCTCTTGAGTCAAAAACTTACGAAGCTGCATTTTCACATGAAAACGAAATGGCTTCGCCGGGCTTCTATTCCGTTACACTCAACAACGGTATTCAGGTAGATTTAACGGCTTCTACGCGTGTTGGTTTTCAGCGATATACGTTCCCTAATGAAAAGAAGTTGGTGATAATTGACCTGAATCATCGAGATGTACTTTTAGAAGGTTTTATTAAGGTGGTTGACAATAAAACCCTAAAAATGAAACGAATAAGTCGTGCATGGGCTGAAAATCAACATGCTTATGGTTATAGTGTTTTTTCGGAGCCATTTAGTTATACTTTTAATTTAGACTCAACCAAGATTCTTTTAGACTTTTCGACTTCAAGCGGTGAAATTCTCATCAAAACAGGTTTTTCCTTTGTGAGCACTGAGGGCGCAAAATTGAATTTAGAAACGGAAATTCCTCATTGGAATTTTAATCAACAAAAAAAAGAGGCTAATAAAGTTTGGAATGATGCTTTAAGCAAAATTGAAGTGAAATCAAGCCAGAAAGATAAGGTTACAGTGTTTTATTCCGCACTCTATCATGTTATGATTCAGCCAAATATAGCGATGGACGTAAATCGACAATATCGGGGAAGAGATAATAAAATTCACACAGCCGAAAATTTCGATTATTATACCGTATTTTCACTTTGGGATACTTTTAGAGCAACGCATCCGCTTTATACCATCATCGACCGAAAACGCACTTCCGATTTTATCCATACTTTTCTGGCTCAGTATCAACAAGGTGGACGCTTGCCGGTTTGGGAATTTGCTTCCAACGAAACCGATTGCATGATTGGTTATCATTCCGTTTCGGTGATTGCAGACGCTGTTGCAAAAGGGATTAACGATTTCGATACGAAGCTGGCGTTAGAAGCCATGCAGAAAAGTGCCACTTGGAATCATCTTGGTTTGCCGGCATATATCAAAAACGGATACTTGAATGTTGAGGATGAACACGAATCAGTATCAAAAACATTGGAATATGCTTACGATGATTGGTGCATTGCTCAAATGGCTCAGGCTATTGGGGAAGATGCAGTTTATCAGGAATATATGAAAAGATCACAAGCTTGGAAAAATCTTTTTGACCCACAAACAAATTTCATGCGACCCAGAAAAAATGGTGACTGGATTGCGCCTTTCGACCCAAGAGAGGTGAATAATTATTTTACGGAAGGCAATAGTTGGCAATATTCTTTTTTTGTTCCGCATGATATTTATGGACTTATGGAACAAATGGGCGGTAAAATGGCTTTTGAGGCAAAATTGGATGAACTTATTAAGGCTCCAACTCAAACTACCGGACGCACACAGGTCGATATCACCGGTCTCATCGGACAATATGCACATGGAAACGAACCGAGTCATCATAAAGCTTATTTGTATCAATACGCAGGGCGCACCGACAAAACACAGCGAATTGTGAGAAAAATTATGGACGAGTTTTATACGTCTCAACCTGATGGATTGATTGGAAATGAAGATTGTGGGCAAATGAGCGCTTGGTTTGTCATGAATGCGATGGGTATTTATCAAATAAATCCCGGCTCCAACTATTTCCTAATAAATGCTCCTTATTTTGATAAAATTATCTTGCATTTAGAGAACGGTAATACCTTTGAATTTAATGCTTTAGATCTTTCCAATCAAAATGTTTTTCCAATCAAAATTCTTGTAAATAAGAAAGAAATTGAGACTCCTTTGGCTCTAAACTATGCCGATTTAATGAAAGGGGGCACGATGGATTTTTATATGACAAATGAAGCGGTTACTTTGGGCGATACTATGTTGCCTCCCCTTGAAGAAACCATAGAATCCATTCTTGTTGCTCCTCTTATCAAGGCTTCGGGCAGAAGTTTTGTGAATAATTTGGAGATTAGTCTTTCCATGCCAAACAAACAATCCGCAAAACTTCTTTATACCACTGATGGCAGCAATCCTTTAGAGTCCGGAATGGTATATTCTCTTCCTTTTTTTATTGATAAAACATCTGTAATACAATGTGTTGCAGTGGATGATAAAGGTGAGAGTAGTGGAATTTCTACGGCACAGTTTTACAAAAAGCCAAATGATTTTTCAGTAAATCTGATTTCGGAATATAATCCACAGTATTCTGCCGGGGGATTCGATGGATTGGTGGACGGTATTTATGGCTCCGAAAACTGGCGAAAAGGCGACTGGCAAGGTTATCAAGGACAAGATTTTGAGGCGATTATTGACTTAAAAAAAGCAACGAATGTTCGTTCTGTAAGTGCCGGATTTCTTCAGGATACTCGCTCATGGATTCTTTTCCCCACAAAAATGGAAATTTCTGTATCGGATGATGGAAACGATTTTACTGCTGTTGGAGAGGTTTTGCATAGCGAAAAGGCAGATGATTATACCTCCCGAACTATGAGGTTAACAGTTGATTTACAAAAAGTTGCCAAGGCAAGATATGTAAAAGTGAAGGCAAAAAATTTTGGCAAACTACCATCATGGCATCTTGGTGCAGGTTTCGATGCGTTTATTTTTATCGACGAAATTGAGGTTAATTAAGAAAATCGGCTAAAAGTCTGATAGTGTTTTCAAGAAAAACAGCCTAATTTTGTGGCTGAAAATAAGTTGAAAATAATGAGCATAAATCTTGATACTGACTCTTTCTATGATTCTTTTAATCCAATAGATCCGAATTTTCCGTTGATTATTGCCGGTCCTTGTAGCGCTGAAACCCGACATCAGGTTATTTCGACTGCTTCGCAAATTGCTTCGCTGAATAAGGTAACCTATTATCGTGCAGGCCTTTGGAAGCCGCGAACCCGACCTGATGGTTTTGAAGGTCTTGGCGAAAAAGCGCTGCCGTGGCTTGCCGAAGCTAAGGCGTTAACCGGACTTAAAATGGCTGTTGAAGTAGCTATGCCCTCGCATGTTGAATTGAGCCTCAAAGCTGGAATCGACTTACTTTGGATTGGAGCTCGCACTACTGCAAATCCCTTTTCGGTGCAAGAAATTGCGGAAGCTTTGCAAGGGGTTGATATTCCTGTTTTAGTAAAAAATCCGCTGCACCCCGACCTTAAACTTTGGATTGGCGCTTTGGAACGAATCAACAAGGCTGGAGTGCGAAAATTGGGCGCCGTTCATCGGGGATTTTATACCTACGACAATGGCCCGTTTCGAAATCTCCCCATGTGGGAATTGCCC
This sequence comes from Bacteroidales bacterium, assembly GCA_016937295.1. Taxonomy (GTDB): domain Bacteria; phylum Bacteroidota; class Bacteroidia; order Bacteroidales; family UBA1556; genus UBA6267. Next base: position 9,688 of record JAFGWF010000166.1, on the reverse strand, counting down.
ATCGAACTGAAGAGATTAAACCCTGATTTGCCGGTAATTACAGATCCGTCCCATATCAGCGGAAAGCGAAGTTTAGTTGCTGAAGTTGCTCAAAAAGCATTAGACTTGGCCATGGACGGGTTGATGATTGAAAGTCATTTTCATCCGAATCATGCTAAAACTGACGCTAATCAACAACTCACACCAGCTTCTCTAAGCAAAATTTTGAATAAATTGAATCTTCGTCAAGAATTTGGAACTGAAGATTTCGAGTCGATACTTACCGAAATTCGCCGTGAAATCGACCATATTGATTCCGAATTGCTTCAAATATTATCGCGAAGAATGGAAAAAATTGAAGGGATTGGCCGAATTAAAATGGAAAATAATATCACTATCCTTCAGATTGAACGATTACGTCAAATGATGATTTCGCGCCTGAAAACCGGAAAGGAGCTTGGATTAGATTCTGCTTTTATCCTCAAGTTGTTGCAGTTGGTACATAAAGAATCCATTCAAGTTCAAACGAAGCTTTTAACTAAAAAACCAAATAATGGAGACTTATAAAATTTATTTAGCGGGCAATTTTACGGATTCAACAACCTATTTGGATGTGTTAAATCCTTTTGATAATAAGCGGATTGCCAGAGCAGGACAGGCAGATGAAAAACAGTTGGAATTAGCTATTCAACTTGCTCTTTCGGTTCAAGGGGAGGTGGCGCAACTTCCTTCATGGAAAAAGTATAAAATTCTTATGGAGATTGCTGAGAAGATGCAAGATTCACATCGGCATTTGTCAGAGTTATTGGCTTTAGAGGCCGGAAAACCATGGCGTTATGCCAAAGGTGAAATCGACCGTGCCATTCAAACTTTCGTTGTGGCAGCCGAAGAGGCAAAAAGGCATCCGGGTGAACTGCTTAGCCTCGATTGGACTCCGGCAGGAGAAGGAAAACAAGGCATTGTAAAATATTTTCCGGTGGGTCTTGTGGCAGGAATAGCACCGTTTAATTTTCCAATGAATTTGGCTGTGCATAAATTAGCTCCGGCCATCGCTTCCGGTTGTCCGATAATTCTAAAACCATCTACTTCCACCCCGCTTTCAACTTTGGCTCTTGCTAAGATTATAGATGAAACCGACCTGCCAAAAGGAGCTGTTTCTATCATGCCGATGGATCGCAAAACAGGTAATCTTTTGGTAACTGACGATAGAATTAAACTTTTGTCCTTTACCGGCTCACCGGCTGTGGGTTGGAAGATGAAATCTCAAGCGGGACGCAAAAAGGTGCTTTTAGAATTGGGAGGAAATGCAGGAGTGATTGTGACTAATTCAGCCGATTTGGAAACTGCCGTAAAAAAATGTGTTGCAGGTGCTTTTGCTTATAGTGGTCAGGTTTGTATTCATTCTCAGAGGATTTATGTCGAAAACGGGGTTTTCGACCAATTTGCAACTCGTTTTGTGGAATTAGCTAAAAACTTGAAGAGGGGAGCACCGGAAAATCCTGATACAGAGATTAGTGCCATGATTGATGAAGCAAATGCCATGCGCGTGGAAGATTGGGTGAATGAAGCTGTTGAAGAGGGCGCAAAATTACTTTGTGGCGGACAGCGTGATGGTAGTTATTATCCTCCAACGGTGCTTACTGAAACCAAACCTGCCATGAAGGTTTGTGCCTTGGAGATTTTTGGTCCGGTGGTAACTTTAGAACCTGTTGATTCCTTTGAACAAGCTGTTGCGGAAATAAATAATAGTGATTATGGTTTACAAGCAGCAGTTTTTACGAATTCCATTCAGCAGATGGATTATGCTCATCGGCATTTGGAAGTCGGTGGCGTGATTATCAATGATATAACAACTTTTAGAGTGGATCACATGCCCTATGGCGGCGTGAAAAATTCCGGTTTGGGTCGCGAAGGTGTGAAATACAGTATGTTTGAAATGATGGAGCCCCGACTTTTGGTAAAGTAGAGGCTCGTTTAACTAAATATTTAACCAAAAACACACTTATTCAATAACTATCTTTCGGGTAGAAATTTCTCCGTTGTTGAATATCTTAAGAAAATATATTCCGCTTTGTTGGAGTGAAAATTCCATTTGTGAATCCAAAACTTCATTGGAAATCAACAGTTTACCGGTTTGGTCGTAAATCTCGACTATAGCTGAAACGCTTTTAGCGAAGTCTATTGTAATTGGTTGATTTGCAATAGATGGAATGGGATAAACTTGAATATTCGATGATTTTTCCAATTGAATTGTTATTGGAAGAAATATCTGAGATTTCCCGTCATAATCCGTTTGTTGAAGCTTGTAAAACATCATCTCCGACTTCGGATTTCTATCTAAAAACTGATAGGAGAGAGGCGTATTGGAATTGTTTGCTCCTTCAACACGACCAATTTCAGAATAGTTTTTTCCGTCATTACTTGAAAATAATGTGAAATAGCTATTATTTATTTCAGCCAAAGTAATCCATTTTAACAAAATGCCATCTTCCGTTTGAGTTGCCGCAAAACTTCCTAATTCAATCGGAAGCGTGCTGCCGTCAGGGTCTTTTGGTGCTGAGGTTTCATCTCTGGTAACTGCACCATAGAGAGTTCCATCATTGTCGGTATCATTTTCATCTTGAACGGTTGAGCCGCTTACTTCATCAAATTTCCATGCACCAACTAAATCAGTTTCTGTATCTTCAATCAAATCTGGATTATTCATTCGTTGAATTATTTCAGTGGAGGTGAGTGCTTTGCTATAAATTGCCACATCATCTAAGGTGCCAGCAAGTCTTCTGTAAGTTTCAGAATTATGAGCCCATTGAGCAATCATCGCTCTAAATGACCCATCGTAAGCACGAATAGCTCCGCTTCTTGAAGTTTGGGCTTCTTCGACACCATTTATAAATATTTTCACATGCGAACCATCGTAAACTCCCGCAACATGATACCATTGCCCTTGTACTGTTGTCGTCAAACTTTGAACGTAAGCTCTGCCGGTCGCGGTTTGCACGGCATATTCAAATTTGGAGTTGTCGCTATTATGTTGAAGCCAAAATTGCCCGAAATCGCGCGTGGTATTGCTCTGACTTGATGCTATGTTGGCCCATTGATTTCCTGTGCCGGGATTTACATCCCAACGAACCCACGCCATAACGGTTAGTTCGTCTAAATCACCAATTCCTAAATCGGGAGTGTTTATTTCGATATAGTCGTCAGTTCCATCAAAGGAAATGGCGTTATCTTGTGCGAATAATTCTAATTCAAGAATAAAAAATAATAGACTGAGAAAAATAATGGTCGTTTTCATATAAAATAGCTTATTGTTAACGGTTTATAGTTTTCATATAAAATACCATAATTCTAAATATAAGATAATCAGAATATTATGATAGAATTTATTAAAAATATTTCCAAATTTTGGAAAATAAATTCCATTATTTGTAAAGAAAAAAATCGCTATTAAGAACTCAGAATTACTATTCGGCTATTAGTTTTTAGGATATTAATTTATTAAAGGTATGTTAATCAGGTATATATATAATTTTTCATAATGATTAGAAAAAGTCATAAGAAAAAAAGTGGGAAGAAGTCTTATTTTGAAAAAATTTGTATATTTGTCCCTTAAATATTACTTAATCGTAGTTTTATGGATATTCGCGACACAAAGTCGGTATTGACCGAATGGATTCTTAAATTTGCCATCATATTTTTCGTTGCGTCTTTATTTTTTGATCCTGTTATAGTTGAAACCTTTTCTCGTTCAGAGGCATTTAAACTTGGCATTATAATAAAAATAATAATTATCGCAATCTATGGAATTCTCCTCTCTGTATTAGAAAAAAATATGTTCAAGATTATTGGTTTTTCTTCCATTATTGCCGGAAGTTTTTTCAAGATACTAATTTATATGAGCAGTGATAATTTTCTTATTGAAAACATCACTCAAATAGCTGATTTTGTATTGCTTATAATCATTTCTGTTTATTATCTGTATCGTCATTTTCGCCATTCAAAGAAGTATCAGAGTAGTAGAAAAAAGAAAGCCACCCCTGATGTGGAGGCGGCTTCTGAGATATAAAAAAATTGTGTTTATTTTATCACACCCAATTCTTTTCCAACTTTAGTAAAAGCGGTAACGCATTTATCAAGATGCTCAGTTTCGTGCGCTGCCGAAAGCTGAACGCGGATTCTGGCTTGACCTTTTGGTACAACCGGAAATGAGAATCCAATCACATATATACCTTCGGTCAATAATTTAGCTGCAAAATCCTGAGCAAGTTTGGCATCGTAAAGCATCACTGCGCAAATAGCTGATTTCGTTGGTTTAATATCGAATCCAACGGAACTCATTTTGTTCATAAAATACGCAGTATTATCATGCAGTTTATCTTGTAAAGTGTTAGTTGACGACACCATATCAAACATGCGGATTCCGGCATTAACAACTACTGGAGGAATAGAGTTTGAAAAAAGATATGGACGAGAGCGTTGACGAAGCATGGAAATAATTTCCTTTTTTCCGGTTGTGAATCCGCCAATGGCACCACCAAAGGCTTTTCCCAAAGTACCGGTGATAATTTCTATCTGGCCAACGGAATTGAAAAGCTCTGTTACTCCACGACCGGTTTTGCCAACAACACCTGCCGAATGACTTTCGTCAACCATAATCATGGCGTCATATTTTTTGGCTAATTCCAAAATTTTATCCAAAGGAGCCACATTTCCGTCCATCGAAAATACGCCATCGGTTACAATGAGTCTAAAGCGGTTAGCTTGTGCATCTTGAAGTTGTTTTTCAAGGTCTTCCATATTGGCATTTTCGTAGCGGTAGCGTTGAGCTTTGCAAAGTCTTACGCCGTCAATTATCGAAGCGTGATTGAGGGAATCGGAGATGATAGCATCTTCGGCACCAAGCAACGGTTCAAAAACTCCACCATTGGCGTCAAAAGCCGCAGCGTACAAAATGGTGTCTTCGGTGCCAAAAAAATCGGCAATTTTTTTCTCAAGTGTTTTGTGGAGATCTTGAGTACCACAGATAAAACGAACAGACGACATTCCGTAGCCGTGAGAATCGAGTGCTTCTTTAGCGGCATCAATCAAATCGGGGCTATTGCTCAATCCGAGATAATTGTTCATGCAGAAATTCAGTACTTTTTGGCCTGTGCTGATAGTAATTTCGGCTCCTTGCGGACTGGTGATAATTCGTTCATCTTTGTATAAACCTGCTGATTTAATGTCGTTTAGTTCAGCAGATAAGAATTCTTGAAAGCGGTTATACATAATATTAAGTTTTAGATAGTTAAAAACGTATTAGAAGTGCGTAAAAGTATAAAAAAAACCGTCTCTGAAACAGAAACGGTTTATACAAAAAAATCCTAAATACACTAATCTTCGTCCTGTTCTTCTTCGTATTTCTTGAGAAGGGCTGTTTGTACGTCAGCGGGAACTTGTTGGTAAGCATCGAAAGACATACTAAACATTCCTCGGCCTGAAGTGATTGAGCTTAAAGCTGTTGCGTAACGATTTAACTCAGCTAATGGCACTTTGGCACGGATAATTTGTTGGCGTCCGTTGGAATCCATACCCATGATAATGCCTCGTCTTCCTTGTAAATCGGTCATTACGCCTCCCATCATTTCTTCAGGAACTATAATTTCCATATTGTAGATTGGCTCCATAATTTTTGGGCCTGCATTTTTAAAAGCGGTGCTGAAAGCGTTTCTTCCGGCAAGAATGAACGAAATTTCGTTGGAGTCAACCGGGTGCATTTTACCATCGTAAATATAAACTACAATGTCGCGGGCATAACTTCCCGTCAACGGTCCGGTTTCGATGCGTTCGCGAATACCTTTTAGAATGGCGGGCATAAAACGAGCGTCGATGGAACCTCCAACGATACAGTTGTTGTAGATAAGCTTTCCTCCCCAAGGCAGTTCGATGGTTTCCGTACCACGAACAGGAAATTCTGTTGGGTCTTTATATCCTTCAAAATAGGGCTGAATCATTAAATGTACTTCTCCAAATTGTCCGGCTCCGCCTGATTGTTTTTTGTGACGATAATCGGCTTTCGCTGGTTTGGTGATGGTTTCACGATAAGGAATTTTTGTAGGAAGAAATTCAATTCCAATTTTATGGATTTTATCAAAATGCCATTTTACATTATTCACATGAGTTTCACCCATAGCGCTGATAATCATCTGCTTAAGTTCTTTAGAATACTGAACGCGGAAGGAAGGATCAACACGGTGAACGTCATTTAGAATGGCACCTGTTTTCTCATCATCCGACGATTCTAAAGCTTTAATTGCAATAAAATAGATTGGATCAGGGAAAACGATTTTTTCAAGTTGAATATCTTTCGCTGAAGGAATATTTAGCGTGTCGTTGGTATGCGTATCTTTTAGTTTGATAGTGGCACCGATGTCGCCGGCGGTAATTTTTTCTACTTTTTCCCGGTTTTTACCGGCAGTAACTAATAGTTGCGACAAACGCTCTTTGTTTCCGTTTCGGCTGTTAATCAAATCCATACCTTCGGTTACACAACCGCCATAAACTCGGAAATAAGAAACTTCTCCAAGATGAGGCTCAATGGATGTTTTGAAGACAAAAATAGTTGTTGGGTCGGTGGGATTAGAAGATAATTCTTTTCCTTCAGTTGTGAAGCGATGTCGAGCATCCGGTGTTGGAGTTGCCAGATTGATAAACTCCATAAGGCGGCTTATTCCAACGTTTTTCATAGCGGAAATGCAAAATACAGGGAAATAGGCTCTGTTTGCTAATCCAAGGCGAATACCAAGGCGGAGCTCATCTAACGTTAGAGTGTCGTTTTCAAAATACTTTTCCATTAACTCTTCGGAGCCTTCGGCAGCCGATTCGATTAGAGTCATTTTCAATTCTTCGGCTTTATCAATTTCAGATTCAGGAATATCTAAAATTTCCGGTTCGCCACCATTTGGTCCATATTTGAGCATTTTCATCAACACTAAGTCGATGATTGCGTTAAAATCAGGGCCTTCAGAAACAGGATATTGCACAAGAGTTACCTTTTCGCCAAAAGCTTCTTTCATTTGGTTTAAGGTTTCATTAAAATTGGACTTTTCGTGATCAACTTGGTTGATAACAAAAGTCACCGGACTATTATATCGAGTTGTATTTCTCCAAGCGATTTCAGTTCCCACATTTACACCTTGATGCGCATCAACCAACAAAAACGCAGTGTCAGCAACGTGAAGCGCACTGGTTACCTCTCCAACGTAGTCGGGAGTTCCGGGAGTGTCGATGATGTTTATTTTTTTTCCGTTGTGAATGGTGTACATGATTGTGGAGGTAATAGATTGACCTTTTTCAAGTTCAATTTCACGGTAATCTGATACCGTGTTTTTGTCGCTAATACTTCCTCTACGGCTAATAATTCCTCCGTCAAACAACATGGTCTCGGCAAGAGTTGTCTTGCCGCTGCCCGCCCCTCCGACGAGTGCAATGTTTTTTACTTCGCTGGTTTCAAATACTTTCATATTAATTTTACTTTAAAACGTATTGATAATTATGTTAATTCGCTAAAAAAGGACGGTAAAAATAGCATTTTTTATAACATTGTGTTTTATTTATTTGATAATGTTATATATTATGGAATATCAGTGATTTAAGTGGTGTTTTTGATGGAAAGCAGAGCAGTTTCTTCGAGAAAAATCAAAAAATTATGCTCAACCAAATGTTATGGATATGTTATTTATCATCTTGGGGAAATACGATTGTGGTAAGTAAAAAATATCGCAATGGATTATCCTGAACGTGCTTTTTTCCAAAGGATATTATACATCGCTTTGCGGAAATATCGGATATCGGTCAGGATTGGATTTTTATCGTAAGCATCCATATAGCGGCGTTCACTGGCGATGATGTCTTCCAATTCTTTTGGCATATCTGCATAAAAAGGAGGGACTAAGCCGGGGCGGTATTTTTTTCTGCGTTCACGATGCTCTTCAGGGTAAAGGCTCAGATAATGTTTGCTTAACGGACGTACTCCTACCAATTTCAAATCTCTCTTCACTAAATTAATGAGCATTGGTAACTCATCTAACCAAAACTTGCGTAAAATTCGTCCAATGGTTGTTATTCGAAAATCGTCTTTAAACTTTCCACCCTCTTGCAAACTGTTTTGTTGGTAAATATACTCTTGCAAATATTCCGAATAGGCGTGCATGGTGCGTGCTTTATAAACTTTGATAAACTTGCCTCCTTTGCCTTCTCTCTTCAAACGAATCAATGGACCATAAGTGGGACTATAGTCGAATGCCGGCTCCTTTACCTTCCGAACTTTTACCCAAAGCTTACTGTCGAAATAGTCTTCCGAAACAACTTCAAAACCGCATGAATAAAGCCTGCCAAGGGTTTCGGCTTTCGACAAAACACGGTTGCGTCCGGCGGTGAGAAAAAAATAGATTTTCTTCAATCCCCATACTTTTGGGCTTACGCGTTTGACAAAAAAGTCAATCGCATACATAATCCAATTGATTCCAACAGGATATTTATTCAGAATTCGACGTTTTCTTAAACTGTAAGTCTCGGCATTGCAGATAAAATATCCTCCTTGGTCTAATTTCGAGTTTATGGTTTCAAAAAATTTATTTATGCGGCGAATGTCATTTACAGGCTTTAGGTTGACGATGTTTTTATAGGTATTTCGTGGCTGCATTTCCACGTTGAAAGGTGTTGTTGTGGCCACGATTAAAGAATGGTCGTCATTGATATCCAATGACTTGGAAATAAAATCGTAAGCTCTTCTGCTGGTTTCTCTGATTATAAGTTCTTTCAAGATATGCAGTTTAATTCTTCACAAAGGTATAGGATTTTCTTATTTACAAAACAACCATTAAGTCATAATCGTAAATTTTGGTAGCACTGAAAGGATTAGTTGTTAATTTGCATTCAAATTCAAACAATCTTTTCGATTACAGTTTGCTGTTTTATGCAATAAGAAGTGATACTTAATTATTTTATTTAACTTGTTCAAAATGAGACATCTATTAATATTATTTTCTCTTTTAATCGCTTTTTCATCCGGTTTTGCTCAGTCGGTTCCTGTTCATCTGACTCAAACCGACCTTTATGATTTTATGGATGAATTGGCTAATGACGGCTATATTTTGTTGAATTCGGCAGTGAAACCGTATTCCAAAAAGCAGATTTTTGATTGGCTGGAGGAGGCTAATAATCAAGAGGGTTTAACAGAAAGACAAAAAAAGCAAATAGATTTTTATTTAAAGGAATACCGGTTTGCTTCGATTCAAACAACAAATCCTTATGGCGCTTCTAATTTGAACTTGATAAAAAAATGGACCGATAAATCAGCAGTGCAGTTAAATCAGCTTGGTTATTTCTACAAAGACGACAAGTTTAGCTTTGCCATAAAACCAATTTGGGGGGTCGATTATCGCAGCAATGATAGTGGTTCGGTTCGTCATTTTTGGGGTGGTTTAGGAGCTTGGGCTACAGTTGGCAGTCATTGGTCGATTTATGCCTCACTGCGCGACAACTCTATCACCGAAATAACGGCTTTTCCTAATTACTTCACTCAAGAAGAGGGCGGAAATTATAAAATTGGCGAGGGCGGACGACCTGGAGGAGATTATAGCGAAATGCGGGGCGGCGTAACCTATGCTTGGTCGTGGGGCGATGTTGGGTTGATTAAAGATCATGTTCAGGTGGGCGACAACTATCA
>JAFGWF010000165.1 GCA_016937295.1 Bacteroidales bacterium | reverse complement strand
GTTTGGGTTCGATACAGAAACGAAATATATCCTCTAACATACAGTTTATTAGGATTTTCCGAATCTAACCAAATCTTGCAATCGTAAATTTTTCCATTGGCAGGATCAAGTATCGCGTCATCGGCATACCACTCATCACCGTCCTTTTTTAATCCGGTTATGATTTCCATTCCAATGATTTTTTTCCCTTTGCGATAATCGGTGCATTCGTTGCAAGATGGGTTTTGGTCTTCATTTGGCGAACGATAAAGTTTGATGATTTTTCCGTAGAGTTTTCCATCACTTTTTTTATAAATCTGAACTACAGATTTTGGCTTGCCGGTTTCGTCATCAATGGTTTTCCATTGTCCTTCAATTGGCTTGGAATTTGGTCCTGAAACAAAAAGCAAAGCTGAAATAATGCTTAAAAAAATGAGCTTCATAGTATGGTTTTTTAAGGTTTATATTTGTTTTTGATTTTGATGATTTAGGGATAATTATCTCTTATTCAACCCTTTGAATAGTAATAATATGCCAATGACTATTAGACTCCAAGGCCAAATATCTCTAAAATCAATCTGTGGAAAATATCTTGTGATTAAAAAAAGCCCACCGATGGTTATCAATAAAACACCGGCAATAATATTTCCATTATCCGATTTTTGGGGTTTTGTTTCGTGTTGTCTTTCCATATCTGTATAATTTTGGTTGTTCGTTTCAGGAATTGCTATCCACATAATTAAATAAATGATTATACCTCCGCCTGTAAAAAATAAAATAATGAAAATCAGTCGGATAATCCATGAGTCAATACCGAAATAATCGCTAAAACCTGCAGCAACTCCGCCAATGATTCCGTTTTTATTATTTCTTTTTAGGTGTTGATTCATTTGTAAATGTGTAATTACGAGGATTAAAAAGACAAAAATAGTTTTTTTTAGAATGGTAGCTCAATTATTTTAAGCACGGTCAAAAGGTCCGAACAAATCAGTGCTTATCTATGATAGAGAGTCAATTTTATTGTTGATTGTCAGATGATTATATTTTAGTCTCTGGCTTTTTCTCTCGAAATTCTATAAATCTTTAATCCCGATTGAGGATAATGTTTAATCAATTCTATTTTATCATACTTAGCTTCAATGCCCAAATCTTCCGTTCTAACCGTTATCAAATATTCGAAATCGGGATATAAATCCAAATCCAATTCTTTGGTGTCCTGCGGAATCATCTTGATGTTTAGGTCGTATTTGTCGGGGTAAAAATAATAATAGTGATTGATCCAAATGGCATAAAAGAACTTGCAGCTCAATATCTTAGCGTCTTCATTGTCATCCTTTTTCAAAATTTGTTTCATGTCGTTTAACGACTTTTTAATTTCGGATTGTTTGAATGAATCGAAAGATGAGGTTAGATTTAGGGTGTTTATAAAAAGTAGAATCGCTGCAAAGAAAATTCCAAGACTTGGAATTATCTTAAAAATTTCTTTAGTTTTAATTTTTTCTACAAAGAAAATTATAGAAAAAGAAATGGATAGAAAAAGGGCTAAAGCTGTACGTCCTAACGGAAAAGGCGTCTCGAATAGGAAGAAAACGAGGTTGGCAATTATGAACTGAAAAAAGAAAAGAAAACTAAAAAATATGATTTGGATGTTTTTCTTAATTATACCAACGATGGCAATAAAAAGCAGAGCTATGAAAAATAGGACTGACGAAAGGCTAAAGATTCCGTTATTATTTATGGATTCTTCAAATTTCATGAAATAGATAATACTATCTAAAGTGTTGGTAAAGAAGGAATAATCGCCGCCAAATCTCAAATCGTTAGATAGAAATTTTATCATCAGAAGATTGGTGATTGTTACCACGCTTGTGATTGCAATCAGGATGAAAAGTATGATGTATTTTTTCTGAAAAAACTGCTTTAAGTCCTTGTTGTTAAAGTAGATATACAGGAATAGAAACCCAACCATTCCACAAAATTGAAAAAAGGCAGTATAGTTGGCGGCTACGGCTGCAATGCCAAGATAAACAGCGATTTTAAGGTTTTTAAATTCCGGTCTTTCTTGATTTAATACTTTGTAAGCGAAAAAAAGTGCACCTGTCAAAAAGGAAAGGCTCATGGCATAACCTCTTGCTATCGAGAAGTATTCGAGTGCGAAATGGTTAGCGATTAGGAAAGTAAGTAATAAAAATCTGGCGCCGACAGATTTCAATTCTCTGAAAAACAAAAATAGGAACAGGATGTAAATCGGGAACATTATCACAGAATGAATCCGCAACATCCACGGCTGAATTCCTAAAGTTACAGAAAAGAGTTTCATGAAAATGGAGTTTATCCAATGAGTGTTCGCTGTCCCCGCCATAGCCTTCAGATAGTTTGTGTCAACGAGTAAAAGGCTATAGGCTTCATCATTAGTTATATCCATTAGATAAGCCTTAAGAATGATATAAACGAATGCTAAAGCTGACGTTATCCAGAAGATATATTTGGTGAGACTATCAAATTTGATGTTCATAAATTATTATTATATTGAGTAATGGTGTTCTGTTTTGACACTGATTATTTTAACTTAAAATCTTTCTTGGTTATGCCCGAATGATTTGATAATTAACTGATTTTAAAGGGGTAAATCGTAAGAGAAAACTCTGTAATCGTTTAACTCTATCGACTTCAAAATTAGTAAACATTCCAATAGATATAATTATCTTCTTAAAAATCTCCGTTCCAATTTTGAGAATCGCTATAATTATTGTTTTTGGAATAGTTTCGTGTGTGAAATTTTGTTTTAATACTATAATTTATTCTGAGTTGGTATCAAATAGTGTAACAAAGCGAGAAAAATATCCAACGGTCCTTTCTTTACTTTCACCGGCTTAAAATTCTTGTCAGGAATTGGTTCTGTAAGCGAAATGTTTTAAAAAAATATTGACTTGAATTTTATGAGGTTGTAAATTGCGAACCTTTTCCGGTTAATTGGTTTTGATTATTTTCTTTTCTTGAAATAGCAAGCCGATTGAAGATTTTGTTCAATTTTAAAAATTTTTATAATGTTAGATATTCATCAGTTTGAGTCAACTTATGGCGATTTTGGAGCCGAAATGATAAGTGAAATTATCGACATCTATCTTGCTGAATATGATCAGCGTTTCGATTTGATGGCGAATAATATCCGTGATCTTGATTTTAAATCCTTAGGAGCCAATGCTCATAGTTTCAAAGGCGCAACTGCTGTTTTGTACGATGCCGAGGTTGCGGAACTTGCCCGACAACTGGAATATAAAGGCAAAGAAGAAAATGCTGACGGACTTATGGATTTATTTACACAACTTCGTGCTGAAGCCGATAAATTGATTGTTCAGTTGAAACAATTAAAAAAGAAGTATTCATAGGTATTTGCCCAAAACTTCTGAAAGTCAATTTTGATATAAATGCGAATCATAGTTTATTCCTTTCCGTTCCTCGCAACAATTAGGTAATCACATTACCACACTTAACAACCCTTTACGCGAAGCATTTCATTAAAAAGCTATCACTTCAACACAAAGTACAAAGCCCAATTACCGCATTACCGCATTTTCAAATTCCCACATTATCACATTCCCACATTTTATAATCCTTTCCGGCGCAGCCCTTTACAACTCCCCATTTTTCTTCATTCTATAAATTGTTGATTTTCCGATGTCTAATTTTTTTGCAACCAATAATATATTGTCGTCATATTTTTTTAGAAAACTATTGATAATCCGTTTGTTATATTCATTTAATGTCAACTCTTCCATCATTAGGTCGTTCATGGATGATGATCTTTGAAAATTTATATCAGCGGCTTCAATAGTATTTGTATTTGCCATAACGGCAGCCAATTCGATGATTGCCTTAAGTTCTCTAACATTACCCGGATAGGGATATTTCAATAATTTTTCTTGAGCATCCTTCGATAAATTGAGCTTCTCCATTCCATTTTCTTGGCAAAACTGGTTGATGAAATGCTTGGCAAGCAAAATTATATCCGATTCACGGTCGCGCAGCGGGGGTAATACTATTGGCAAACCCAAAAGTCGGTAGTATAAATCCTCACGAAAATTACCTTTGCTAACTTCCTCTGTTAAATTTCGGTGGGTAGCAACAATAATCCTTACATCTGTTTTGATAACAGCATTTCCTCCAACTCGCGAAAATTCTCTTTCTTGAATTGCACGAAGGAGTTTTGCCTGCATACTGAGGCTCATCTCACCAATTTCATCCAGAAAAAGCGTTCCTTTATCTGCTTCCTCAAATTTTCCGATACGCATGGCTTGAGCACCGGTGAAAGCTCCTTTTTCGTGGCCAAACATCTCTGATTCAATAAGTTCTTCAGGTACCGCTGAAACATTAATCGTTACAAATGGTTTTTTACTTCGAGACGAATTATAATGAATAGCCTTCGCAACAACTTCCTTCCCTGTGCCGGTTTCTCCAGTAATTGAAACAGTTATATTCGTTTTTACTGCCTTTTCCATTAAACTGAAAACTTGTTTAATACTTGAACTATTGCCAATTATGCTTTTTGTAAATTCATATTTTTTCCCAATTTCTGCACGCAAAGTTCTTATCTCGTCTCGTAAAGTGAGGTTTTCTTTGATATTTTTTATTGTGTTCCAAATCCGGTTTTTTATCTCATTGTCTTTTACAATGTAGTCCCGTGCTCCATGCTTTAATAGCTCAACTACGGTGCTGATGTTTTCTTGGCCACTGATGATAACTACCGGTAAATCAGGATTATATTCTTGAATTTTGGCCAAAATCTCTAATCCGCTACTATCCGGTAAACTATAATCCAACGTGACTATGTCAGGATTTCCTGAACTTAATGCCATTAAAAAGTCTTTTCCTGAATTAAATGTAATTACTTCGTTATCAGGATTTTGGGTTAAATGATAAGCGATTAGACGACTAAACATTGGATCGTCTTCTACAACAAATATTTTGGTTTTGCGCATATTTAAAGATTCTTGATAGCAATATAGGAATAATGGATTGAAATAAAACAATCAAAAGTACGATGGTTTTATTTGGTATTGCAAGTTTTTTTTTGCATTTTTGGACTTATAATCCAATTATGAGAAAATTTGAGAATTTGAAGTTTAGTTAAATAACAGTAAATAAGGCATTTAAGATTTAGGCATGGTTTTTATTTAGTTGTGAGGAACAATATTTAGCCAATGAAGCCATTAATTTTTGTTGTAGATGATGATGTTTTTTTTATAAAATATATATCTACGCTACTTTGTAGTAATAGTTTTGACAATATTAAATCTTTTTCAGATGGGGAAAAATTGATTGCAAACCTTCATCATTATCCCGATTTAATATTACTCGACCACGATATGGAAGGAATGTCCGGCAGAGAAGTTCTTAAATATTTGCAGCAAAATAAATTTGATATTCCTGTTGTTATGGTTAGTGGTAGGGAGGAAGAGGAATTAATCAATGAGGTTTATACTCTTGGCGTTAGAAAATACTTTATAAAAGATGAGTTTTTGTTTCGCAATCTGAAGGATTTTTTGAATTCAAGTTTGCAGATAGCATCTGGGTTTTAAGAATGATGGAGGCATTAAAGCCTCCTTTTTTGTTTTCATTCTATTCTTACTTTTCACAAGATAAAGTTACGTGTGCACAACTCAATTTCTTATTTAGAGCTAAAACGAACTTCTATGCTTTTTGGTTTATTGAGGTGGTCAACATATTACTTATTTTTTTTGAATCATTACGGTTTT
>JAFGWF010000164.1 GCA_016937295.1 Bacteroidales bacterium | reverse complement strand
GAATCAGGCAAAAACATTATTTCATCAAAAGGAGTATTAAGTGGAAAACTCATATTTAACGGCTGAGTCCAACTAGAAAAAGACAAATCATAAACTGACCGAAAGACATCAAATCCGCCCATAGAATTATGACCTTTAGAGCTGAAGTACAAAGTTTTGCCATCTAACGAAATATATGGATAGGCATCGTCGTAAGATGTGTTTATAACTGATGAAAGAGGTTCTGGTTTTGCCCAACTCCCATCAGGGTTTTGAAAAGTGCTGTAAATATCTAATCCTGAAAGGTTTTTTTCGCCATAGCTTGCAAAATAAATAATCCCACTATTGCTAAAAAATGCCACTGTTGAAGCATCCAACTTTTTATCAATTTTAGTACGCAATTCATCCGGCAAAACGATAATTTTCCCACCCGACTTTGACGTTTCGTAGGAGCGATAAAAGGATTGTTCTTTGACCTCAATATTGTTTATAACATAAATACCCCGAACTTCTGACAACAAAAACAACCCATTTCTACATTCCTCAATGCGGCGATTAATATTATATTTGGCTGTCCAAGAGGATTTTGCGTCCGTTTTAAACTTCTCAAAAGATTCAATAGCGTCCGTAAACTGGTAGTTCATTTGGTAAGCCATGCCAAGAAAATAGAAAAGCCGTTTGTCCACATCAGGATTCTTCAAAGCTTTTTCCAAATAGTATATTGGCTTTGTTTTATCACTACGATCTGCATACATCAGACAAACTGCATATCGAAAATTATATTCCGAATTATCCTCATGGTTGCTCAAGAGTGTTTGGTAAAGCGAAAATGCAGCCACAAAATCTTCTTTTTCAAAGAGTTGATCTGCACGCTTTATCAAATCATCCTCATCTTTAATTGTTCCCTTTTGAGAGTAAGCAATGCTAACAATTAAGGTAAGTAAGACCAGAATTATATGTTTTTTAACTGATTTCAAATTGATTAACCAATCATTAAATCTTTGTTATACTTAAGTGAACGAGTTTTGTTTCAATAAAACAAAGTCAAGACCGACACAATATAAATGCCAGTTTTAAATTGCCAGTTGAGCCCGTAGCGCACAAATTTACAAACAAATGACACCGATGTTCAATTATTTTTATTTCCCAAAATATTTTGACGAGAAAAATTGAATAGGACAACTGGTATTGAGATGATTAGAGAAACCAGATAAAAATCAATATATCATTTGAGTTTACTGAAATGATTAATCATTTTAATCTTCAAAAGTAAATTCGCCATCAGCAATAGCTTGATCCAAACTTTTATTGTACATTTTCATGGCTTTATAACTCATTCCCATGCTCGAAAATCCACCGTCGTGATACAGATTTTGCATAGTTACCTTTTTAGTAAGGTCAGAAAACATAACAACGCAATAATCGGCACATTCTTCAGCAGTGGCATTTCCAAGAGGCGACATTCGTTCGGTGAAATCAAATAGTGAATCCATGCCTTTAATGCCTTTTCCCGCAGTGGTGATTGTTGGAGACTGACTTATGGTGTTGATTCTGATTTTTTTGTCTCTACCGTAAATATATCCGAAGCTGCGGGCAATGGATTCGAGAATTGCTTTCACATCGGCCATATCATTATAACGGAAAAAAGTGCGTTGTGCAGCCACATAAGAGAGTGCTAAGACGGAGCCTCCCTCTGAAATGGCATCCATTTTTCGCGCAACTTGCAGCATTTTGTGAAATGACAACGCTGAAATATCAATATCTTTCAGAAAATAGTCGTAGTTGAGATTGTCGTACAGGAGTCCTTTCCGAACGTTCAAAGACATCCCAATACTGTGTAAAACAAAGTCGATTTTGCCGCCAAGAATTTCCATCGATTTCGAAAAAACTTCTTCTAACTCCTCTACTGAAGTGGCATCAGCAGGAATTATTTGACTTCCTGTTTTTTCGGCTAAATCATTAATTTCACCAAATCGCATAGCTAATGGCGTGTTGGATAAGGTAAAAATGGCGCCCTCTTCATGACATCTTTCTGCTGTTTTCCAGGCTATTGACATGTGGTCTAAGGCTCCAAAAATTATCCCCCTCTTTCCTTTAAGTAAATTATAGGTCATAGTTTCTTGTTTAATTTCTTTCTTTGAAAATATTAGTGCAAAGATATAATATTCTGAAAAGTGGATTTAAGTATTCCAATATTTATTTGATTTCACCTTGATAATGCACATTTTTTGAAGTTTTAGCATGATGCAAAACCTTTTTATCTACTTTAGTAGCTTCTATTATTCTGATTTTTTTTGCAAAAATCGTAGTCCATTTATGAAGAGAAGAAGATTTGTAAGTTTCATAGGAATTGCCGGTATTGGAGTGTGTATTGCTCCGATAAGTTGCAATATAGTTAGCAAAAATGCAGGCAATCAACTTACTGAACTTCAAGCTAAAAATCTGAGAGTTTTATTATCGGCGATTTTTCCCGAAGACGAAAATGGTCCGAATGCAAACGATATTGGCGCTTTCGATTATATTGTGAATCTCATTGAATATAGGAATCAAGCGGATAATCTGCAAACATGGTTTTTTCAGGGGTTGGATGATATTGAGGATTTGACTCAGGAAATTATCGACAAATCATTTTTTGAAACTATTGCTGAACAACAAAAGGTTATTTTGGAAAAAATGATACAATCGAAACAAGGGGAAGATTTTTTATCGGAACTCATAAATTTACTTTTGGAGTCTTTGCTTTCGCCTCCAATATATACGGATAATCAAAATGTTACAGTTTGGCAATGGCTCGAAGTTTTTCAAGGAAACCCACAACCCAAGAAAGAGGAGAAATTTCCGGAGATATTAATCCAATATGGCTTAAAATGAAAGAGGAATACGATATTTGCATAGTTGGAAGTGGCGCCGGTGCTGGGCCAGTGGCTTACGAAAGTGCAAAATCCGGCTTGAAAGTTATCGTTTTGGAAAAAGGACCATGGATTAAAACTTCGCAATTTACTAAAGATGAGATTGTTGCATCGAGAAGAGAGGTTTACAGCAGCGCAACAAAGGACGAGCCTCAGGTTTTGGAATGGATGTCGGCGCCCGGAAAAATAGAGAAGATTTCTAATCGACATGGCGGCACATCTTTCTGGAATGGCAACTGTGTTGGGGGAGCTTCCAATTTTATGAGCGGATATTTTCATCGTTTAAAACCCATAGACTTTAGGTTACTTAGCGAATTTGGCCCAATTGCAGGAGCAAATATTGAAGATTGGCCGATAAGCTATGACGATTTGGAATTGTATTATGAAAAAACAGAGCGTTTGGTTGGCGTAAGTGGCGAGGCAAAACAACATAAGTTTTTAGAACCACGAAGCACCCAAAATTTCCCCTACCCTGCCCTGAAAACCAACTATATAGCTGATTTGATTGATGAGTCGTGCGACAACCTTGGTTATGAATCGTTACCAATTCCACGAGCAATTTTATCGAAACCGAAGGACAACAGGAGAGCATGTTACTACAGCAATTATTGTGGAAGTTATGGCTGCTCAAGTGATGCCAAAGGAAGTTCGCGTGCTGCGCTTTTAGATGAAGCTGTGGCTACCGGTAATTGCACTATTCTGCCATTTTCCAAAGTATTTCATCTTGAAACAAATGGTAATCAACGCGTTGTAAAAGCACATTTTCATCAAAAAGGCAAATCAGATGATTTCGTAACAGCTAAAATCTTCGTCGTAGCAGCTCAGGCTATTGAAACTTCTCGATTATTACTTTTAAGCAGAAATAAAGAATTCCCCAATGGTTTGGCCAATAATTCGGGACAGGTGGGCAAAAACCTTCTTTTTTCCGGTGGAGGGATTGGTTCAGGAGTTTTTAAGCGGGAAGATTTTGGGGAGCAACAGTTTGAGGAGTTTTTAAAACCCGGCCTTTTCGTAAATAGAAGCATTCATAGTTTTTACGAAATAGTTGATTTTCAATTTGGCGGAAGAGTTAAAGGAGGATTGATTGATTTTTTATGGGAACATCCAAATCCAATTCGGCGAGCCATTAAAGCCAAAAGAGACCTAAATGGCAAATTGCTTTTGGGGAGCAGTTTAAAGGAGAAACTTTACGATACCTTTATTAATAATCGCCGACTAACATTTGAAGTCTTTAACGACTGGCTTCCCAATGCAAATTCCTTTGTTACGTTAGCGAAGAATGAAACAGACAAATATGGAGATAAAGTGGCTCAGATAAGATATATGAACCATGAGCATGATTTGAAAATCGGAAAATTTCTTGCCATCAAAGGGAAAAATGTTTTAGAAAACATGGGAGCAAAAGAGGTGAGCATTAGCGTAAATGGTAGTCCGCCAACCAATCTTCAAGCGGGTGGATGTCGTTTTGGATTTGACCCAAAAACATCTGTTTTAAATGCTGATTGTCGTGCCCATGAAGTTGAAAATCTGTATATTACCGATGGCAGTTTTATGCCTACAGGAGGTTCGGTGCCATATACCTGGACCATTTATGCCAATAGCTTTAGAGTAGCCGATATTATTATTAAAAACCATTTTTTATGAATGTAGAAGAATTGCGTGAGTATTGTTTATCCAAGGAGTTCACAACAGAAAGCACGCCTTTTGACGAGGTAACATTAGTTTATAAGGTGCATGGAAAAATGTTTGCTCTTATCAGTATTGAAGGCGACAATCGAATTTCCATAAAAACCGATCCTGATGATGGAATTGCTTTAAGAGAACATTACGATTTTATCTTGCCTGCTTATCATTTCAATAAAACTCATTGGATTTCAGTGGATTTTAAGATTTGTAAAACCGATTTGTTGATCACATTAATTAACAAGAGTTACGCATTAGTTTTTAATAAGCTACCATTGAAGGTACGCAAAGGAACATTGTAAGCGTTTTCATTAAAACAATAATAATTATGACCAAAAGACTGAATATAAACGATTTAGACAATGTATTAGAAATATTACAACAAGACAGTCTAAGATATTGTGACGGAAATTATCCGGAGCGCAATTGGGTAGAACATTTTATTACGGAGGAGGGTTGTTTTGCTTATGGTTTTTTTGAGGATTCCGTTCTGCAATCTGTTTTATTAGCCGAAAAACTGAGTTATAAAGGTTGCATGATATGGTATATAGCAACCAAGCCGAGTTTTCAAGGCAAAGGTCATGGTAGCAGATTATTACTTGAATTTCAAGAGATTGCAAAAGAGTCGCAAGTAGAATGGTTTTTTCTTAATGCCACCAAAGAATCCCTGTCCTTTTACGCCAAACATGGTTTTGAAACTTCGGAATTCTCTAAGGTTTACGAGCATTATAAGGAGATTATTCCGTAATTATTTTAGGTAGATAATAATTTTTGTTTTTTTCTTCTTTCTACTAAGGTTGAAAATACCGATAAGGTTTTTGGAATACTCATATTGGAAACTAAGGTTGAAAATACCGATAAGGTTTTTGGAGAGTTTCATTAGGTTGATAATCAACTTAACCATATTCCATCTTACCTCAATTTTTGTAATTCTTTGCGTTTTTCATAACAAATGTTAGAAGATTTGATAATTATTAAAGAAATAAATGATAAAAAACCTTATCTGTATTTTCAACCTTAGTACAACAGAATAATGACTGAAGATAACCTTATTACCTTATTTATTAAATGGATGCAGTGTTTTTTCATAGAACTCAATAAATTCATCATACTCTTCTTTAAATGTAATCTTACGATGATGTTCTTTCTGGTTTAAAATATACTTACAGACTCTGTCAACATCTCGTTTTGAAACGGAAAAAGCTGACGAACTTTCCTGCCAACTGAAGAGGCTTGGAATTAAATTATTTTTATTTATAAACTTGGCCGAACTATCAGCAACTATATTTGCAATGTATTCCTCTGAAATATTTGGTGCACGAGAAATCAGAAAATGAATATGTTCTGGATTGGCATAAATTGCATATAATTTACAAGCATAATTCTTCACCACTCCGGTAATGAATTTTTCAATTCTTTCTCTACTTTTCTCAGGTATCACAGGTTGCCGGTGCAAGGTTGTGAAAATGAAATGGGTATATAAATTATTGTATTCTATTTTCATACTTTAATAAGGTAATAAGGTTAAAAACGAATAATATTTCTTTCTACTAAGGTTATAAATACCGATAAGGTTTTTTGGATACATTAGTTGAAACACCGATAAGGTTTTTGTAATTCTTCAGTTAGTCCTCATCATCATTCTCGAAATCGAAAAATTCATCGGGATTGAAAGGAATATCGTCATCAGGGTCATGGTCGTGGGCAGTTACGCCGGGCGGATTGAAAAGTCCCCAGCGGTCAATCAGGTAATTCCATTGATCGAATCCTTCAACCCATTCCACAAACAACAGCCGATATTCTTCAACTAACTGACGCACTAACAGAAAATAATCGTTCTCCTCAAACCCCCACGCACGGAAGCTATGCTCATGCAAAATCAAATCATTGGCGGCCTTGCGTATAATCGCGGCATTTTCCATTTTATGGGAATAAAACACATCCCCCTTCGCTCCTACTACCTTAACGCTCAACATCATAGCCTCCGACATCATGTCATCAGCCACTTTCTTCAAAAT
>JAFGWF010000163.1 GCA_016937295.1 Bacteroidales bacterium | reverse complement strand
GGTGCAATTTGCCTTTGAGTCCGGTTTTAGGAATATGTCCCTCGACTTGATTTACGGCATTCCCGGACTGACTAACTCGATGTGGGAAGCTGAAATTGAGGTTGCGGCAAATTTGCCCGTTAGTCATATTTCGGCCTATCATCTGACGGTTGAGGCAGGCACGGCCTTAGAAAACCTGATTCGACGAAAAAAGTATCCCAATCTTTCGGAAAGGGCAGGAGTGGAGCAGTTTGAAATTCTGATGGATAAGTTGGAAAGCGTTGGTTATGAGCATTATGAGATAAGCAATTTTGCCAAAAGTAGCCTGTACTCAAGGCATAATCGCTCCTATTGGCAAAACAAACCTTATTTGGGAATAGGACCATCGGCACATAGCTACAACTTGAAAACAAGAGAGTGGAATACGTCTAATTTGCGAACCTATTTTGAAGGAATAGAATCGGGAAAAAGGGTTTTTGAGTCGGAAGTTCTAAGTGAAAAAGATTTTTTTAATGAATTTATCATGCTGGGTTTGAGGACTTCTGAGGGGGTGAGTTTAAAGGAATTAGAAAGGCGATTTCCTAGTTTTAAAGCCGATTTTGATTCCGTAGCAGAAAAATATTTTCAACGAGGGCAGATGGTTTTTTCTGAAGGAAGTTATCGGTTGAGTCGATCGGGAAAGTTTTTTGCAGATGCCATAGCTGCCGACTTTTTTCAATAAAAAAAGCCGCTAAAAATGCGGCTTTGTAGGAGTGGGACGTATTGGATTCGAACCAATGACCCCCGCCCTGTCAAGGCGATGCTCTAAACCAACTGAGCTAACGTCCCAAAATTGAGGGCGCAAAATTAGGAAAAAAAATGAAGTTTACGAACACGAAATCAAAAAAGGATTTTCGGTATTTTGATTGAGTTAAAATGGGCTTTATAACTGCTTTAAGCGGAAATTGTTTTCAAAGGCAATCATCTCGAAAAGCATGATCTGTTTTAACTTGGCGGCATTTGGAAATTCAAAACAACCAACAATGGGTATTTCACTAACTAAGTTGCTGGATATCATACTCGAACCGCCATTTTTTTGAGAAGCAAATTCTAAAATGGTGGATTTGTATTCTAAGCCGGCATCATCAACAATACGCTGATTATTAGCTCGTAAAGTTAACTTTATGTCTTTTTCGTTTTTGTTGGTGACCTTAAAATAAATCTTCAAGTTTTCTCCTTCAGGCTTTATTTCGGTAATTTGTAGAAAAACATTGTTTTCCAATTCAATAGTGTTTTTTTCTGATGTTGGCTGGGCTATTTTTATGTCGGTAAACCTCATGATTGTTTTATTCACATTTAGCTGTAGTAACTTAGCGGCTGGAAGTTCTGATACGTTATTATTCTTGAAAATAATACAGGCCTGAAGAGGAATATCCTTTATAAAAGTTTTTTTTACGTAGGAAGACCCAGACATTTTTTGCTCACCTACAATAATTTGGGATGACGTGTATTCATTTCCCTTTCCGTCATATAGTTTGTGTTCGTTTGCTCTGATTGTCAGAACGGTATCCATATCGTTCGTATTGGTAATTAAAAAATAAAAACGCAGTTCTTCGCCAATGGCTTTAACCTCTTGTAAGTCGAACCGAACAACTGAATTCGATTCGGTTGGAGCTGTATTTTGGTGAGCAAAAATGGTATTATTCAACAAAAATATAAACATTGTAAAAGTTAGAATTTTAGTCATGGTATTCAGTTTTAGATTGATATTTAAATTACTTTAAGACCGGTTATAATAATCTCTTCCGCTCTTATTTTTTGTTGAGTTGTTTCTTTAACTCCTCAATAATTTTATCTTTCTCTTCTAATTTTTTAAGCAATTCTTTTTCTTTGACTTCAAACATTGCATTAACCGTTCTCCAGGCTTCTTGTTCGATTTCAATTTGTTTGCGCTCCTCGGGGTTTGTGCCTGTATGATGCAAGATGTCTGTTAGAAGCCTAACGTCCTCTGTATCCGTTGGATGTTGAAATTGTTTTGTTATTTTTTTATCGTCAACAAAATTGTTTTGTTCAAAAACGCTCAATAATTTGTCTAAGCTTGTTTGGTAGCGGTCTGTTATTCGATCCACTTGAACGATAAAGCTGTCGTGCGTCAATTTTTCCACAAAGTCGGACTTCTTATCAATAATCTTTTTGTTAATCAAGTCTTTATAGTTTCGCTCGACTTTTATGCAAGCTGTTTCAATTTCAGGAAGTTTAAAGCCTAAGATATAAATAGTTGTGATAGGCAAAGCATTATGTTCACTATTAATTGGATCTTCTTTTTTGTATTGTTCGCCTAAATACTTCCTAAAGCGCATCAAATCAATTTGATTTTTTGCTTTTTGAATTTCAATCAGTATTTTTTTGAATTCGCCGTTTTCTGTTTTGATAGTTGCAATAAAGTCTAACCTGAAAACCGCCAATCCGGCTAATTCGTCTGTATAGGTAAATTCCTGCGGTTTTACTTCAACTGTTTCAATAGTTTGTTCTAAAAGTGTTCCAATGAAAAACTTCGCAACGCGCTCATTTTCCATCATTCGCTTAAAAACGGTGTCGTAAATTGGATTTGCTATAATCATCGAAACAAAATTTATGAGGCAAAACTAATTAAATTATGAATGATTCAATGATTTTTCTTTAGTTGGAGGTTGTTTTTTCGTTCAGAATCAGCTTTCTTCGACTGTTTTTCATTTTGATAATGTCATTTAGGTGAATAGGGATTTGGGTTTATTGGATGAGGTAATTTTCTGAATCATTCCTTTAAAGATGAAACTATGAAATGGCAACATGGCAAACCAGTATAACCTGCCGTTTAAGCCCAACGGACGGAAGGTTGCTGTTTGTGTTAATGTATTTTCTGATATTTTAAACTCAAGCCAAGCATCGCCTGGCAATTTCATTTCAGCAAAAAGCAGTAAACGTCCTTCAGATTTGTTGGCATACAGCACTCTCCAGAAATCCAATGCGTCTCCAACGTTCAAGTTTTTGGGCGAAGTGCGTCCTCTTCTTAAACCAACGCCACCCACCAACTTATCGATAAAGCCCCGAATGCGCCATAACCAATTGGCATAGTACCAACCATTATCGCCTCCGATGCTCCAAATCTTGTCAACACAGTGATGCCGGTTAGAGAAAGAATCTGTCTTCACGTCCTTAAAACATCCAAACGAGGGTACTTGAATAAACTCCGAAACATCAAGGTTGAAGCTGCTACTAATAAAGGCATCCTTCCAACTGGAAACCACTTCGTTGCTTTCTATTTGGTTAAATGCTCTCTCTAATGATGTTTGGTAGCTAATTGGTTCAATTTCAAGTATTTTGTTAATATCATCATTTCTACAAATAACTTCAATTTTCATACTATTTACTAAGGCTATCGCAAGTTTGTAGGATGTTGAGGTAACAAAATATAACCAATAGGAGGAGAGCTTTGGGGTCATTACCGGAACAATGAAAATGCGGCGTTTTAAGTTTCTGATTTCTGCAAATTTTAAAAGCATATCTTTATACGACAAAATATCCGGTCCGCCTATATCAAAATTATTGTCGAATGTTTTTGGGTTGAAAATAGTTTTTGAAAGGATTGAAACAACATCCGAGATTCCTATGGGTTGACATCGGGTATTTAGCCATTTTGGAGTAATCATTACAGGAAGTTTTTCAACTAAATCTCTCATTATCTCGAAAGAGGCACTTCCTGAGCCAATGATAATTCCAGCTCTCAATGCTGTAAAATTATAGCTTCCCTTACTTAATTCCTCTTCTACGTTTTTTCTTGAAGCCAAATGTTTTGAAAGTGTTGATTCATTCACAATTCCACTTAAGTACACCACATGGCGAGCATTGGTTTTTGCAATGGCATTTCTAAAATTTTCTGCCGATTCTTTTTCTTTTTGCTGATAATCAGAGGATGACGACATGGAATGAACCAGATAGTAAGCTCCGTCAATATCTTTGGGAATATTCCCAAGTGATGCTTTGTCCAGTAAATCTATCTGAATGATTTCAATTTTTGATCTGAGTGTTTCGGGTGGTGAAAATCTATTAATATCTCTAACGCAGCAAACCACTTCATGCCCATTGTTTATCAATTTTGGCAGAAGACGTTTTCCAACGTATCCTGAAGCTCCGGTTAGTAGAATTTTCATTTTATGTATTTAAATGTCAGTTGTTTGTTAGATTTTAGGCAAATAGTTATTTTGCCCCTTGCGTTTTAATTATGTCAGAACTACTTTAATTGCCACTCCGCCTTTTTTATGACCCTTTTCGACATAACGATGCGCTTCTACGATTTCGGATAAAGGATAAATTTTGTCAATGACCGGCTTAATTCGATTGGCTTCAACATAGTCTTTAATATTATCCAATTGCTTTGAGGACAATCTTAAATCACCATTGTCAATAGAAACATAGATACCATTATGGGCTAAGGCTTTCTTGCAATTTTCTTTTAGTTTCGATGTCTTTGCTTTTCCAACCGCATCTAAGATAAAATCGTAATGCACGTCATCGGGAACATTAACTTGCTTGGTATAATCTATGGCATAGTCTGCGCCTAAGCTTTTTATTAACTCAATATTTGCAGTACTGCAAACCCCAGTTACCTCAGCTCCAAGATGTTTCGCTATTTGCACCGCAATAGTTCCCGTATTGCCGGAAGCTCCGTAAATCAATACTTTTTGTCCGCTTTGAATGGTTCCTTTTTCTAAATATTGAAACGCCAACATTCCGCCATAAGCTGCAGCCGTCGCTTCTTCATGGCTTATATTGCCGGGCTTCAATGAAATTGCTCCCGTTTTGGTGTCTGTTTCCTTCAAGCACAAATACTCGGCATAAGTGCCAAAGGTAAAGCCGGACAATCCATAAACCATATCCCCGGGTTTGAAGCGTTTAATATTTTTGCCAATGGATTCTATTTCCCCTGAAAAAACTAATCCAATAATTGATTTTCTGGGTTTTAAAACTCCAATCATCAATCTGAAAGGGATGATTATTGGAAAGGGCAATTTTGAGCCTCTAATAAAAATATCGCTGTTGGTTACGGCTGTAGCATGTATTTTTATGCACACTTCGTTGTCTTTTGGAATAGGTTTTTCAACTTCCGCTAATTTTAGCACCTCCGGCTGGCCATATTTTTCACATAGTACTGCTTTCATTCTGTTATTTATTATTTGAGTGTTTTAATTCCTTCTTTATAGGTTGAGTATTTTGGCTGCCAACCAAGTTCCCTTTTAATGTAACTATTTGTTAGTTTGGTGTTCATTGTTAGGGTGTTATAAATATGCTTTCCCATGGCAATTCTAAGCAATGGTTTTGGAATATTGATAATTCTTTTTGCTCCAAAAGTTGACCCTAACTGCAACATGAAATCCTTAACCGTGACATTTAAATCATCACAGATAATAAAACGTTTTCCGATGGGTTGTTTTTCGATGGCCAATACAAATGCATCAGCGCAATCATCGACATGCACCCTCGGCAAAAAATTATTACCTCCGCCAAGTAAAACAATTTTGCCGTTTTTTGCCATAGAAATCATTTTATCAAACATGCCTCCGCTTCCGTAAATTTGAGCCGGCAGCATCTCAATCAGTGGTATTTCCTTTTCTTGTTTTACCCCCAAAATCATTTCGTCATAGCATTTTCCCAATGCGGCCATGCCTTTTCTTGTGATGGGCCAGCTCTCGTCTGCTATCGCTTCTCCTTTTGTTTCGTAACTTGCCCCTGAGGTTAATATCAATGGGCAAGAAAGTTTTTTAGCTAAGCCAATCGTGTTTTGGAAATATTGTTTTGTGATAATTTCTAATTCCTTAAATTTTCGGTTTGAAATTCGTCCCGGTTTAAATGGAATCATGGCAGTATAAACCAATACATCATATTTTTCGGAAATACCAAGCAATTCGGGGCGCAAAATATCCCCTTTAATGAATTTTACTTTTGTTTTATCAAAAGGCATTTCATTTTCAGGATTTCTGGTAATAATTGTCAGGTCATGATTCCTTTCAATTAGTCTTCTTGCAATGCGAGAACCCAAAAAACCTGTTCCTCCAATTTGCAGAATTTTCATATAGGTATCAATTTAGAAAACGGTCTGTTTGCATGGCGCATAAAAAGTAGTCTTTCTTAGAAGTCGGAAGTTAGTAGAAAAAAGTACTAATTCGGCGCACTTTCGCTCCGCTAAAATAGAACTTAAAAAGGCTTTTGTTGAAGTTAAGTTTTAAAGTTTTTTCTTCCGGAAAATATCATGGCAAAACCACTGCTTTGGGACCCGTTTTTCCGAAAAAGATTAGCTTGATGTTTCACTTTGAGCCTTTAGAAAACTGGTCGAAAGGAATCGTAGCTCAACACTTAATTCTTCCGATAGCTGTTGGAATGGTCTCGACTAAAGGGACGAGACGAGGTGGATGAAGGGTAGTTATTGGCATCAGTTATTATTCTATTCTAAAAACAATAGGAATTTCAATACTAAAACTACTTGGTTCACCGTCTATAAAACCAGGTGTCCATTTGTCTAGTAATCTTACAACTCGAATTCCTTCTTCTATTAATTCCTTATTTTTTACTCTACTTGGAGGAGCTGGTGCTACTCGAAAATTTCCATCTTTAAGCAGGTACACTGAAACAATTACTGTATCTTGAATTCCTTTTCTTAAAGCTTTTTTGGGATAAACCAGATTATTAGCTATATCTTTTCTCAACTTTTCTTCTCCTCCTGGATACTTAGGTTGGACTATGTATGGAAAATAGGTTGTGTCAAATCCGTTTATATCATAACATGAACCTGAAACTACCTTATTGTTCTCATAAACGTCTTTTCTCTTTATATTTCCATTTTTATGATAAGTAAACAAAGTGTCATTTAATTGATTCTCAATATAAAATAATTTTCTTTCAATATTTCCATTATTAAAGTAGAATATAGAAACCCCATCTTTTACTTCATTATTAATATCTGAATAGCTTATTTCCGATTTAATAATGCCCTTGAACATGGTAATAATACTTCCGCTGTTTTTATCTAAATCAGAATATTTATAAATCTTCTTCCATAAGTAATTTTCAGAACATATACATTTATTGTGAAAAACGTCATAACAAACTGTATCTGTTTGAATTTGACTAAATATAATTAATGGAAATAATGTTAAAATTGTTATTATTAGAATTGTTTTCATGTCTATATCATTTTAATTGATGCCAACAGCAGTCTGTCTAATAACCTCTCTACAATTTCGTTATGCTGCCCCCGACAGATGTACGGGGGACAGATGTACGGGAAGCCCTCCAAAAATAGAGATTATTTCCATGCTGGGAGGAGAAAAAATTTCAGCGAAAAATGGTTGCATTACCATCAAGGTTGCGAAGTTGAAAAT